>CAJXPP010000222.1 GCA_913058195.1 uncultured Gammaproteobacteria bacterium
TCTCGTGGGCTCGGAGATGTGTATAAGAGACAGCAGATGAAGCTCAACAGATCACATCAATCAATCGACGTTTTCAAGTTCACAATGGCTACCTAGAAACGATTAATTCCGGCATCTTTGCTTTCTATCCTCTCGCTATGTTGGAGCTATTTCTAATCCTTCAGCAACACCCAGAAATAAAGGGCGTGAGAGCAGACACAATTCGTCAGCTTTATGCCCATAGAGCACTCATTAATGGCAGTTTTCGTGCCGATATTAAGAGTCGTTCGTTGTTTATGGAGATTATTCGTCAACCTAAAGGCGTTAGCCATGAATTCAGGCGAATGAATAAATACGGTGTATTAGGTGCTTACCTTCCTGAATTTGGACAAATAGTCGGACAAATGCAACATGATTTATTTCATATTTATACCGTCGATGAACACACTTTATTTTTAGTTCGTAACCTACGTCGATTCTCATGTGATGAATATAAAGAAGAGTTTCCCCTTTGCTCAGATATATATCATCAGCTGCCTAAGCCAGAATTGTTGTTTATTGCTGGACTGTATCATGATATCGCCAAAGGTCGAGGTGGCGACCATAGCCAGCTTGGTGTTGTTGATGCGAGAAAGTTCTGTAAAGATCATAATTTAAGTGAAGCTGACACCGACATTGTTACCTTTCTTGTTCGTCAACATCTAGCCATGTCTGCAACTGCTCAAAAATTTGATCTCAACGATCCAGATGTAATTAAAGCTTTTTCTGCAAAAGTAAAAACAACTGACCGACTAAATTACCTTTATCTACTCACTGTTGCTGATATCCGAGCAACTAATAACAGCCTATGGAATGGCTGGCGTGATTCACTATTAAGACAACTCTATAACGTTACAAAACAATGGCTTGAACATAGCGATGAGATGGCTAAAAGTACCGAGGAAAAGAGTAGTCAAAGGCAACAACAAGCACTACAGCAGTTGGTATTGCAATCATGGCCAGAAGAAAAAATAATTGAACTCTGGCACACTTATGATATTGACTACTTTCTTCGCCACACAAGCGATGAAATAGTATGGCAAACAATCAGCCGCCTCAAAAATACGAATTCTGAAACATTAATTAGTACTCGTGACCATAATGAAAAAAATACCCTAGAAATATTTATCTGCATAAAAGATAAACCTCGTATTTTTGCAGCAACCACAGCCTGTTTAGAACAACTTCAACTTGATATTCTTGATGCTAAGATTAGTAGTACGCTTGATGATGACTCACTTAATAGCTATGTTGTAACAGGCCCAACTCAAAATAAACCTGAAATAATTACTGCCTTAAAAAACTGTCTAAACAATCTCGATGAGATAAAAGCCTATTGTCCAATCATCACACCAAGAAAAATGAAATTATTTGAAACTGAAGCAACTATTCACTTTCAGCAGAATGAACAACAAAAACATACTATATTAGAATTGCACACTCATGATCGGATGGGACTGGTATCGACTATTGCACAAGTATTCTTACAATGTGGAATTCATCTAATTAATGCGAAACTCACATCATTAGGCGATCAAGTTGAAGATGTATTTTTTATTTCCAGCTTCGCTGGTGAAGCCCTAGATTCTAGTGAACAAGATGAGTTGAAAAAAGAACTAATTAATCGTCTATCTCATTAAAAAAATGGCGTAATGAGATTACTCTCACTACGCCATTCAATTTTATTATAACTCTGAGTCTTTCACGCTTAATGACTCAGACCACTTACTAATCTTTTTATCACCGATTCCTTTTACATTAGCCAACTGTTTAACAGTCTTAAATGCTCCATTTTCATCTCGGTATTTGATAATAGCCATTGCTGTTGATTGACCAACACCACTCAATGTTTGCAACTGCTCCATAGTCGCTGTATTGATATTAATTTTATCGTCTGCAAATACTAATGAAGCCGATAACATAATTCCCAAAAGTACTGCTAAAAACCCTTTTTTAAACATATCCATAATCTCCTTGTTAATAAAACCATCAATCCAATTGATGGTAAAACAAAGAATAATTGAATAATGACTCTTTAGCAAGTAACAATCAGTCAGGTGAAAATGAACATCTTCTTTTCATGTTAATACACTGCTTATCAAAACTAATGTTTTTGTACCATATTATGACTTAAGACTACCAAGCAGCTCTATTTATAATACTAACAATAGTCTCATATGTTTGACTAACCTCATCATTAGTCAATGTAGGGTGCACCAAAAACATAAGTGATGTTTCACCTAACTGCTTCGCAACAGTTAGACTAGCTGAAGGTCTGAATTGAGTACTATCAAATGCCTTTTCTAAATAAACTTCTGAACATGAACCAGAAAAACAAGCTATACCTGCATTATTAATCTCCCTCATTATTCTATCTCGATCCCAGCCATCCTTTAACTTCTCTGGTCTCACAAAAACATAACACTTATAAGCTGCATGTTGAACGTTCTCAGGTATTATTGGAATCCTTAACGCCTTACATTCTTGTAAAGAATTCCATATTTTCTCTGCATTTAATCTACGTTGTTCCGTCCATTTGGATAGCCGTTTAAGTTGAATTCGCCCTAAAACAGCTTGCATTTCAGTCATTCTGAAATTGGTTCCGAAAGAATCATGCAACCATCTAAAGCCTGGTGCATGCTCACGCTGATATACTGCTTCCCATGACTTTCCATGGTCTTTGTATGCCCACATTTTTAACCACAGATCACGATCATTAATAGTAATCATGCCTCCTTCTCCACCTGTAGTCATTATCTTATCTTGGCAAAATGAAAAAGCAGCAATGTCACCTATTGAACCAACCTGCTTACCTTTATATAAAGCACCATGAGCTTGGGCACAGTCTTCTATAACTTTAATCCCTCTTTGCTTAGCAAAGGTCATGATCTCATCCATAGCACAAGGCCAGCCAGCTAAATGTACTGCAATAATTGCTTTTGTTTTTTCTGTAACTACTTTTTTAATACTTTCTACAGTTATATTCTGACTGTCTTTATCAACATCAGCAAATACAGGGGTTGCTCCACGAATAACAATGCAGCTTGCTGATGCAATAAATGTTCGGCTAGTTGTGATAACTTCATCCCCCTCGCCTATATCTAAAGCATAAAGTGCTAATTCAAGAGCTACAGTCCCATTTGCAACAGCAATAGCATGATTACACCCAACATAATCTGCATACTCTTGTTCAAATGCTCTACCGTGCTCTCCTGTCCAATAATTAACATTTCCAGAACGCAGCACATCAGCGACAGCATTTACTTGCTCGTCATCAAAGTCAGGCCATGGAGAAAAAATATTTGAAACCATTGACATACTAATTAATAACCTCTGCTGGAGTACCCACTACAGATACATTATCTTTAATATCTTCAAGTACCGTTGAACCGGCTCCGACAATAACATTTCTACCAACTTTCACATTTGGAAGAATCGTTGCCCCTGCACCAATTAAAGTTAGATCACCAACAGTTACTCCACCACAAAGTGTTGAACTAGGAGCGATATGAACAGTGTCACCGATCACGCAGTCATGATCAATTCTGGCTCCCGTGTTAACAATCGTATTTTGGCCTATAATTGTATCCGAGTTAATTACACTGCCTGCCATGACAGCACTTCCCGTCCCAATAGTTACTCCTCGAGCAAGTTGAGCTGAGGGGTGAATAACTGCTTCGGCTAAATTAAAATTATTCAATGTTAAGTACCCTGCCACTTCCGCTCTAACACTGTTATCACCAATAGCCACTAATACTCGTTTAACTTTCTGGAAATCTAAGTCATTTTTACCACCTATTACGGTATAACCGTAGATTTCTTTTCCTTTAAGTTTAGAGTTATCATCAGCTAATGACTCCACGCTATAGATATCTTGTTTCTCAATAATATCAATCACAACTTTTGCATGGCCACTCGCACCAAAGACAATAATCTTACTGTTCTGTTGTTCGCTCGTCAGTTCAGGCTTTATTTCCTGTCTCTTATACACATCTCCGAGCCCACGAGACTAGGCATGATCTCG
>CAJXPP010000223.1 GCA_913058195.1 uncultured Gammaproteobacteria bacterium
CAGCGTCAGATGTGTATAAGAGACAGATGTTAGAACAAGAGAAGCTTGAGCTTGAGGCAAAGCAGCAAGCAGTTAAATTAGCTAATGATCTACCTAACGAATATTACGATGAAGATGTTGGGTGTTTAAAGCAAAAATCCTATATTTTGGATGTCGAAAATCCACAGCAGTATAAACGCATAGAAGACTATCCCTTTACATACGAGTGTGTTGCTCCCCGATAAATAGATTTATCGAGTTTTTTAATCTACCGATTTATTTTTTTCTGCAATCCACTGTGACATGTACTTTGTACTCATCATCGTATGGTGTTTTAGCATCGCACCAGTAAAATTAGCCAAACGATGTTGCAGTATGTTTTCTTTTACATCATTGATTTTATTGATTAATTTTTTACCAATAATTGCTCCGTCATATCGATTGTTGAGTAATGGCAGAGCATTATCCTGGGCTTCAAGCCATGCTTGTTCATTTTGATAGAGATTAATGGCTGCTGCCACAAACTCAGATTCATCCTTCGTAACAACACCAGGCCATGGCTCTGCTTGATGCATGCCTTCACTGCCGATAGCTGTGGTGATACTGGGGGTTTGCACCAGCATAGCATCTAATAATTTGCCTTTAATGCCAGCGCCAAAACGTATTGGTGCTAAGCAAACTCTCGCTTGTTCTATTACGGTTAAGGCATCTTCGGCCCAGCCTTTAATTAAAAAACCTGTTTTCGGATTATGTAAGGCGGTTGCTTTAGGTGGTGGATAAGCACCATAGATATGGCATTCGATATTTGGAAGCTGCTTTCTAATCAGCGGCCATAGCTGTTGGAGGCATAGCACCGCATCCCAATTGGGCGCATGGCGGAAATTACCGATACTTATAAAGTGCTGGCGCTCTGTGAATGATTTTGTGGCAGTAGGAATGGCATTAACGTTAACTATAAAAGGAATATTAATTAATATATTTGAATCTATATTAAAGGTATTCATTAGTAAGTCTACTTCGTAGCTAGAAATTATTAAGGAAATATCACAGCGTAGTATCGCAGCAATCTCACGTTTGGCAATATCACTAAATAGATCGCTTTGAGTCATCTGCCGCCGTGCTTTATGAGCTTGATGACGTGCATGACGTAAGCATTGAAGATCTTCAGTATCTAATATTTTAAGGGCATGAGGACACGCCTTTTCAACGCGCCAGCCAAATTGCTCCTCCATCATAAATCGATCGAACATGACCATATCGGGCTTAAAGTCAGTGACATAGGAATCGAAACTATCGCAATTGAGGTTAATACTTTGACTGGTTATTCCATCTAAAGATAAATCTACCATATGATCAGTTGGTTGTGCAGGAGTCGCAAACTCAACCTGCCAGTTTTGTTGTCGGAACAACCTCAATAGAGACATCATATGACTACCCGCAGCCGATGAATTAGGTTCGGGCCAGACATAGCCGATGACTAATATTTTTTTCATTTAATTTTATACACTCAATAAATGGGATAAACGCTACGACAAAGCTTAGTATCCAGTATTAAAAGTTCAGCTGTAAACTAAATTAGTCACCTTCGTTCTATCCGGTGATTTTATTGATAGTTCAAACAATTATATCGACGTATACTAGCTGATATGAAAACACCAAAACAAATACAACCACTGGTTGATGATGGCCTGGTCGATGAAGTATTGAGTCGCTTAATGAGTGGTAAAGAAGCAGATGTTTACGTTGTA
This sequence comes from uncultured Gammaproteobacteria bacterium, assembly GCA_913058195.1. GTDB lineage: Bacteria > Pseudomonadota > Gammaproteobacteria > Nitrosococcales > Methylophagaceae. Next base: position 1,728 of record CAJXPP010000223.1, read on the forward strand.
CGCTGCGGTGATGGCACTGTTCGTTGTGCCAAAGTCTATAAAGATGCGGTGAAGCGAAGCTTTAAAAAAGCAGTGCAATATCAAGAAGGTCGAAAAGTGCGTAATAGCCGCCGTGCTCGAGCCATGGAAAAAGGATCTAAGTTCGGTCGTAAGCAGCAAGAAGAAACATGGCAAAATGCTGAAGTTGATGCACTTTATCTATTGGCGGGTGCAGGTGTACGTGTTCCAAAACCTTATGACTGCCTAAATGGTGTGTTATTGATGGAGCTCATCGTTGATGATGATGGCGATGTGGCACCGCGACTTAACGATATCACCATGAGTAAAGAACTTGCATTAGAAGACCATGCTAGCGTTATTGAATCGATAAAACTGATGTTGTGCGCTGGCCTTATACATGGCGATTTATCTGAGTTTAATGTGCTGGTGGATACGAATGGCCCGGTGATTATTGATTTACCGCAAGCCGTGTATGCCGCGGCAAATAATAATGCTCAAGCGATGCTAGAACGCGATGTGGCGAATATGCGTCGTTACTATGGACAATTTGCGCCAGAAATTCTAAACAGCCGATATGGTCAGGAACTTTGGTCATTGTTTGAAAATGGCGAATTACAGCCCGATACTGAATTAACTGGACGATTTAAAGAAAACACTGAGGCAGCTGATGTTGATGGCGTGTTGCTTGAAATAAAATCTATTTTGGAAGAAGAAGAAAGCCGAAAACAACGTGAGCGTGAGGCGGATGAGCTTGATTAGTTAACCAGATCGAACTAGTCCAGCTTATACATGGTCAGATTCAAAGTATCTTCCAGATTAAGGCTACAAATGTATAAACGATTATTTTCAGGAATATTCTTTTTATTCTTTATTAAGAGCGCTGTGGCAATTGAAGAACCGAAATATACTGTGCTTGAGAAATCAGAACCCTTTGAGCTTCGAGCATATAATTCAAAAATTATTGCTGAAGTCTTAATTGCAGGAAACTTAAGTGATGCATCAAGTGAAGGCTTTAAGCTGATAGCGGATTATATCTTTGGTAATAATTCATCCGGTACCGGTAATAATGAAAAAATCAGTATGACGGCACCAGTAACGATGACATCAATGTCAAAAGAAATAAGCATGACAGCACCAGTAACAATAGAAAAAACAAATACACAGTGGCGAATGCACTTTGTTATGCCAAGTAAATACACTATTGATACATTACCTAAACCTAATAACTCCCATGTTAAATTACGCAATATTCCTGCAGGTAACTATGCTGTAATTCAATTTTCTGGTTTGGCTGGCGAAGCTAAAGTTGCTAATAAAACGGTGGACTTAATGATGTGGCTGAAGGGCAAAAATATTAGACCACTAGGCGTTGCTCAGCTTGCTAGATATAATCCGCCTTGGACTCTGCCATTTTTGCGTCGTAACGAGATTCTTGTCGCCTACTAAGTGGTGTTTAGCTAAATTTTAGCTGGTAAACAAGCTACTTATTAATAGCTTAATATGAATTGTTTTTTATTTATGCGAGAGTTAGTCTCGGCTCAGTAGAATCTAAGTTACATTTATACTTTTCGAATGGCGATTTTTAAAGAGACCTATTGAGAAAAGGATCAGGGCAAACCAAATTAATACAAAGGTAATGATTCTCTCGGTCTGAAAACTTTCTTCTAATACAAATATTCCTATTAGAAACTGCATTGTTGGGTTGATATACATGATGAATCCGACCACGGATAAATCAATTCGCTGTGTGGCCATGGCAAATAAAACTAGAGGCAGTGCCGATACAAACCCAACACCAATTAACAGTAATGTTTCTGTTTGAAGATTGCCAAAAGCCATGGGTGTTGGTGAGGTAAATAGCTGCCATCCTATCCAAATAAAGGCAGGAAGTAATAACCAAAGAGTTTCGATAGTCATGCCGTTAATGCCATCTATTTTACAATGCTTCCTTACTACGCCGTAGAAAGCGAAGGCAAACGCTAAGATAATGCTGATCCAGGGTAGCTGTCCGAAAGTGAATACTTCCCAAGCTATGGCTGCTATAGCAATCATTCCGGCCCACCATTGCAGTGGATGGATGGTTTCTTTAAAAAAGAGTCTGGCTAGAATAAGGCTCACTACAGGGGTGATGAAGTAACCTAAGCTTGATTCGAGCACGCGATGATGTCCGACTGCCCAGATATAAACCAGCCAGTTAACACTGATTAAAATCGCTGATAAGCCAAGCCAAGCGAGTAGCTTTTTGTCTTTAAAGGCATTGAGTAGCTTTTTTCCTGAGCCGAGTAATAGTCCGAGTAATAAAGTGGCTACAAA
>CAJXPP010000224.1 GCA_913058195.1 uncultured Gammaproteobacteria bacterium
TGCCTAGTCTCGTGGGCTCGGAGATGTGTATAAGAGACAGTACTGGAGATCTTTATTTTGAAACTTTCAGCACGCCACCAATTTATTATTGGTTTATTACTTATCACCTTAATGACAATGACTCGTGGTCATCACTTTGCCACGCTTAATCATTTACCCAGCGCCTCATGGGCAATATTTTTCCTTGCTGGTTTTTATATTTCTAGTAAATTTATATTCCCAATATTACTTGGGCTTGCAGGGTTACTAGATTTCGCAGCCATTACTATTTCTGGTGGCAGTAATTATTGTGCTACGCCCGCATACGCCATGTTATTACCCGCATATGGCACGCTATGGTTAGCAGGTCGTTGGTATGCTAGCCAATATCAATTTTCCCTAAAGAACCTAGTGCCATTAGTCTTATCTCTTATTATCGCAGCAGCGATTACAACGTTGTTATCTAGTGGTGGTTTTTACTTTTTCTCTGGCCAATATGCCGAACCCTCATTAATCGAATTTAGCCAACGATTCCTAAAATATTACCCTCGTTCACTGTCTAATCTAGCGTTTTATATTGGTATTACCGCAGTAATTCATAGCTATATTTCACTAACAATTGGTGCTAAGTCCACCACTACAAGTACGTACTCTTGAAAGCAGCAGCTTGTGCTGCAATCGTTATTGCTGCACCCGCTTCTGGCCAGGGTAAAACATCAATAACAGCGGCTTTAGCTAGTTTTTACCGCTTACAGGGCAAACAGGTTCGTGTATTTAAAATTGGGCCTGACTTTCTTGATCCTATGATTCTTGAACAAGCATCAAGCCACCCTGTTTATCAACTAGATTTGTGGATGGTGGGCGAACAACACAGCCGTTCTCTATTATATAGGGCTGCATTAACTGCTGACATTATCTTAATCGAAGGTGTCATGGGCCTATTTGATGGCTCGCCGTCAACGGCCGATTTTGCCAGTCAATTAGGTTTGCCTGTGCTTACTGTTATTGATGGTTCAGCGATGGCGCAAACATTTGGTGCACTTGCCTACGGTTTAGCAAATTATCGTGACGATGTGCAGGTCAAGGGTGTTATTGCTAATCGCATTGGCAGCGAACGTCACTACCATATGTTACGAGACTCCCTCCCTGATGATATTAGCTGTTATGGTGCATTGCCAAGGCAAACGGATGCATCTTTGCCAAGCCGTCATTTAGGTTTAGTACAAGCTGAGGAAATTGATGATTTACAACATCGCTTGACAATACTCGCCAAGCAATTGATCTTGAATGAAGCGACCAGCCTGCCTGAGATTATTTTTGAAGATCGTGATTCAATATTAATTGAAAAACAATTACAAGGTATACGGATCGGCATTGCAAAAGATGCTGCCTTTTCTTTCATTTACCCTGCTAATTTAGATATTTTGCAACAGCTAGGTGCCGAGATAGTGTTCTTTTCGCCGCTTAATGATACTGAGATTCCCATAGTAGACAGCCTCTATTTCCCTGGTGGTTATCCAGAGTTACACTTGCAACGCTTAGGCAATAACTCAACGATGATCGCCAGCATTAGAACGCATCACAGCAGTGAAAAACCAATATTAGCAGAATGTGGTGGTATGCTTTATCTTAGTGATTCAATTACTGATAAAGTCGGCGAAACGGCTGACATGGTTGGTCTACTTTCTGGCAAAGCGATATTACAAGGCCGTTTTACTGCATTGGCATTACAACAAGCTAGCTTTTCTGGCGGCGAATTACGTGGTCACACTTACCATCACTCTGTGTTCGAAACAGGGTTAAAAACAGAACAAGCCCTAATAACTTCTGCACAGTGCCCCAACGATAGTCCATATAGTGAAGTGGTTTATCAAGTAAAAGGCCTTACTGCGACGTATATTCATTTCTACTTTCCATCTGACCCTGTGCTAACAGCCAAATTATTCACACCATGACAAAAAGCAAACATGCATTTAATGATCAAGATCGAGCAGCAGTTTATAGAGCTATAGCTGAGCGACGAGATATGCGTCACTTTCTCACTTCGCCTGTCGATGAGGCCGTATTACTACGTCTATTAAATGCAGCTCACCAGGCACCTAGCGTCGGCTTAATGCAGCCATGGCGGATTATTCGTATATCAGATCGTTTACTACGCTCAAAAATTAAAGAGATTGTTGAAGATGAACGTATAAAAACTGCCGAAGCATTAAACGAACGAAGTGATGAATTTATGCGCCTTAAAGTAGAAGGCATCGATCATTGTGGTGAGTTATTAGTGGTGTCGCTAATGGATGAGCGTGAGCAACATATTTTTGGTCGACGTACACTACCAGAAATGGATCTAGCCTCAGTTGCCTGTGCAATACAAAATATGTGGCTAGCAGCTAGAGCTGAAGGTTTAGGTATGGGATGGGTGTCTTTATTCGACCCTCAAAAATTGGCTGAGTTACTCACTATTCCCGACGGTGCAAAGCCTATTGCTATTTTATGTTTGGGCCATGTTGATGAGTTTTATTCTGCTCCTATGCTAGAGCTTGAAAGCTGGCGAAAGCCTGACTCTCTTGACGATATTTTGTTTGAAAATACATGGGGCCAAATAAAGTAGCCATGCTCAGCATTTTTATAATTGTCTTATTAGCTCTGTCTATTGACTGGTTATTAGGTGAACCTAAACGTTGGCATCCATTAGTTGGCTTTGGCTACTTGGTAAAACGAGTCGAGTCGCGCTTATATGGCAGTTCTACAAATACTAATACTCAGCAGTTATTTCGAGGCACGGCTGCGGTGGTGATATTATTAGTTCCAAGCATTGTTATCAGTTATTACTTAGCAAATATACCTGTATTTGGCACTGTATTCACTCTCATTGCTCTAAGCCTAGCCATTGGTCATAAAAGTCTTCATCAGCATGCACAGCCAATTGCTGATGCCCTTATTGCTGGTGACCAAACACACGCTCGCTTATTAACCAGCCGCATCGTCAGTCGCGATCCTGCTACATTAAATATCCCTCGTGCTACGATTGAATCAGTATTAGAAAATGGTGCCGACAGTATATTTTGTGCCATATTTTGGTTTGTAATTGGTGGTGCGCCAGCCGTTATCGTCTATCGCCTAGCTAATACGCTTGATGCTATGTGGGGCTACCGTAATCAACGCTATTTATATTTTGGACGTTTCGCAGCACGACTTGATGATGTATTAAATTATATCCCTGCTCGCCTTAGCGCACTATCCTATGCTTTTTTAGGTAATACTAAGCAGGCATTTCAGGCGTGGAAAAATCAAACCAAACAATGTGAAAGCCCAAATGCTGGCCCAGTAATGGCATCTGGTGCTGGTGCATTAAATTTAACGCTGGGAGGTCCTGCACAATATGGCGGTCAATGGCTTCAGCGACCTTTATTGGGTTATGGCCTAGAGCCTACAGCCAATGATATCTATCGAGCCTTGCGCTTAGTTCGTCATAGTGTCTTACTATGGTTAATATGCCTATTTATCATAGTAGTGGCGTCTTATGCTTGAGCATGGAGGAAAGTTAAATCATGCGGCCAAGCATTATAGTATCGCCCTCAATGACTGGCTAGATCTATCAACTGGCATTAATCCAAATGGCTGGCCAGTGCCCCATTCATTGCCAGCCGATCTCTGGGCACAACTTCCTCAAGATGAGGATGGCTTAATCGCGGCAGCCCAAGACTATTATCAATGTGATTCTCTGCTAGCCGTTGCCGGTTCCCAAGCTGCTATTCAAACATTACCCAAATTACGATCACATAGCCGTGTTGGTCTACTATCACCCGCTTATGCTGAACATGCTCATGCTTGGCAACAAGCAGGCCATGAAGTTATTACTCTTGAAGCTGAGAAAATAACTACATCACTGCCAGATTTAGATGTACTCATCATAATCAATCCTAATAATCCAACTGGTCAGCAATTTTCAGCCCTTCAATTGCTTAAATGGCATCAGACATTGTCAACACATGGCGGCTGGCTTATCGTTGATGAAGCGTTTATAGATGTAACTCCTGAGTATAGTTTAAGTC
>CAJXPP010000225.1 GCA_913058195.1 uncultured Gammaproteobacteria bacterium
AGATCATGCCTAGTCTCGTGGGCTCGGAGATGTGTATAAGAGACAGCTGTTCAAAGCAATATAGAGTAGTAACAAAACAGCTACGCCAGCCAAGCTAGAGTGAACGATTAAATCCTCACGTGACTGCGCTTGCGCCACTGCTGCACCCGTAAACTCAGGATAAATATCCGCTGAAAAAGAGACTTCATCACGAACACGTTGTGTAAGTTCGGCAAAAAATGAGTTTAAATCTCGACCTGACACATTACAGGTAACCGTCTGCAAACGCTGTGCACCCGAGTGTAAAATCATATACCGGCCAGATACTTGTTTAATCTCTGCCACATCTTTTAGGCGAAGCATTGTGCCAGAAGGAGTTTTAAGTGGTAACTGACGCACATCCTCAGGCTGTTGGCGTTTTTCCTCAGGCAAGACAACAACCACATCAAATACACGGTTTGCTTCTTGGATCTGCCCTACTACTGCACCTTCAAAACCCGTTTTGACAACCTGCATAACCCCTACTGGCGTTAAACCCCAATATGCCAGCTGATCTAATTTCAATCGAATTTCTAATTGCGGCTCACCGGGTGGAGCACGTAACTGCACGTCGGTAGCACCATCGATCTCTCGCATTACTAATGCAATTTCCTGAGCTTTTTGATCTAATTCAAGTAAGTTTTTACCATAAATATTAACCACGACCGGTGAAGTATAACCAGAGATCGTTTCATCAATACGTTCTGTTAAAAAGGTATTTACCTCTGAATTAATCCCTGGGAATAATTCTAGAACCTGTCTAATTTCATCTAAAACGGCTTGTTGTTCGGGCCCATCCATCGGCACTAAATCAATTTCATATTCGCTGTAATGGGTGCCAAAGGTATCTGCACCACGTTCTGCTCGTCCCGCCCATTGCGAAGTAGAGCGTACCCCTTCTATTTCAGCAACACGCTTTTCAAGTTGACCACCAATACGTAATGATTCGGCAATAGATGTGCCCGGCACACTGGCCGTATGAATAATATAGTGACCTTCACGAAGCTCAGGTAAAAAACTCCCGCCCAGTAATGGCAAAATAGCCAAGCCTGTTAAACAGAAAGCCATCACACTCGAAAAAGTAATTTTAGGGTATCGACTCACTAAGCCCAGAACCCATCCATAAATAGGGTTTAAAATCCTGACTAATGGTGGTTCTTTATCACTTAAAGCTCCCCATCGAGTCAATAAGATGTGACAAAGTGCAGGGGTCACTGTCAGTGCAACAGCTAGTGAAGCAAAGATAGCTAAAATATAAGCTTCGCCCAAAGGCTGGAACATTCGACCTGCCACGCCACTTAGAGTGAGCAGTGGTACAAATACCAACATCACAATAAAACTTGCGTACACAACTGAGCTTCTCACCTCCATAGAGGCATCAAACACCACTTCTGAACTTGATTTAGGTTGAGATAAAGCAGCATTTTCACGTAATCGTCTAAAAATATTCTCAGTATCAATAATCGCATCATCAATCACTTCACCTAAAGCGATTGCCAAACCACCCAGCACCATAATATTAAGGTTCACGCCCATTTCAAGTAGCACAATCATGGCTGCAAATAATGATAAAGGAATCGCAGTAATTGAAATCAGTGCAGTACGCAAGTTAAATAGGAATAACACTAGCACCAGCATCACTAAGCCGCCACCCACCATCAAATGCTCGCGAATATTATGCATGGATGATTCGATATAGTTTGCTGGACGGAATAAATCATCATGCAAAGTGATTCCATCAGCCTCAAAACCGCTTTTGAACTCGTCTAATGCTGCTTCTATCCCATGAGTCACTGCTAAGGTATTGGCTTTGTATTGACCTATCACCATCAATACCACACCTGGTTTGCCACTAATTGCAGCGCCACCAATTGCAGGGGCAGCACCTTCAACAATCGTTGCTATATCACCTAATAACAAAGTAGCTGTACTTGTTCTTACAAGCACTACTTTCCCCATCTCTGCTGCCGTCATTGGTTGCCCAGCTATTTTCAACATCATCCGTTGATTATTATTCTCGATATAACCTGTTGCCATCACGCCTGTGGCATTCTTTGCCGCAGCTATCACATCATCAATAGAGAGCTTGTATCGTGCTAATTTATCAGTGTCTATTTGAATTTGTAGCTGCTTTTCTTCGCCACCAAAGACATTGATATCAGCCACACCTTCAACACTCAGTAAGCGTGGTGACAATGTCCAATCCACTAGTGCCCGCAAAGCCATCAAGTCATGCTTGTCTGAGCTCAAGCCAATAGTCATAATGGTGCCAGAGGAAGATTCTAAGGGCACCATTAGTGGTGGGCCAATATTTTCTGGCAAGTCATTATTTAAGCCAAGTAGCCGTTCAGAGACTAACTGTCGGTCTAAATAAATATCTGTGCTGTCATAAAAAGTGAGAATTACAACTGACAAACTAGGGATAGATTGAGAGCGAATAGACTCCGTCCCCACTAAACCACCTAAGGCATTTTCAAGTGGCTGCGTGACTAACACCTCAACTTGTTCAGCCGTAAGTCCTTGAGCTTCTGTTTGAATAATAACTTGCTTGGGTGCAAACTCTGGAAATATATCTAGGCTAGTACTTGATAATTTATATATGCCATAAGCTAATAGCAATATAGCTAGAGCAACGACAACACCACGAAACCGAACCGAAAAAGCAACAACATGAGACAACATTATTAATCATCATCCTCATCAGCTATCTGCCATTTAAATTCTTCTGACAATAACATTTGAGCGCCTTTTACCACCAAAGGCTCGCCAGCTTTCCACTCCGTTTGTGAAAAGAGCCCTCCAGCACTCGCTAAACTTCCCTTAACTGACTTACGCTGGTACAACTCATTATCAATTTGCACATAAACCCACGGCTGGCCCTCATGCCAAACAATTGCTTGCTTGGGAATAAATACGCCCTGTAATGGCTCATTGCCTTCTGCTATCCAGGCTTCTATACGCATTCCTGAGCGTAATTTACCTGTCTCTGTTTTGAAAAAGTACGTCTCACCTTGCAACAAACTATCTGTACTCAAGGCAGGTGAAACATAATATGCTTTTCGTGCCTGCTGCCGAGAACCATCGCGAGCAATACGAATAAAGCTCTGATCAGTAGCCAGAGAATCGCCTGCTGCCAAGGTTACCAATAACAAACTATCTTTATGCTGTAATAAGCGCTGCCATTGCTTAGCCTTTTGATCAATCAGCCAAGATGCAACCGTCTCGCCCCATATTTGGATTGCTTCATCGTTTATTGATTGCAATGCTATCAGCGTCCCAGCTAATTTAGCCTTACTTTCATTCAGTGCAGCTTGCGCATAACTGACTTTTTTAGTCGCAATACTTCCTGTACCTTTTGAAAGCACCTTCAATCGGGAGAGTTCTTGTTTTGCAGAATTATCTGCTACCTTCGCAATCCTAACAGTCGATAAAGCATGTTGATGACGCGTTCGCAGTGCCAACATCGGATGAAGATTAACTACTTCTGCAATCGCTTTAAATTCTGGAAAAAAACTTATCTCGCTCAACCCATGTATTTCAATACCTGCATAATCACTTATTTCATCTTCAATTCGCACCTGCATGACATCGATAGCATCCTCACTATCATCGTCATTTTCATCACTCTCACCGCCATCCTCCTGCGCATATTCAACCGCCTTCTGATAGTCAGCAACCCAACCATCGAACATATCAGGCCATGACGAGTGTGATGCCGCTGGCACAGCAAAGATAACAACCAACAGCACGGCAATCACTACCAACCAGAAACTATACTTACCCCTTAACGACATTACTTATCCATCTAATAAAGCTAAAACAAGATCGACATTAGAGCATGCCTCCATGGCATGAACAAGTTTCGAGCATTAATGCTTGACATAAAGCGCTTCAGAAGGTTTAATACGCGACCTTGATGGCTCGATAGCTCAGTCGGTAGAGCAAGGGATTGAAAATCCCTGTGTCCCTGGTTCGATTCCAGGTCGAGCCACCATTAAAATAT
>CAJXPP010000226.1 GCA_913058195.1 uncultured Gammaproteobacteria bacterium
TGTGTATAAGAGACAGTATGAGAAGTATAAGAGTTTGCTTATGAGTAGTCTGAATATCCGGAGCCAAAGGAAACAAATTTCAAGTTCTATTGCTTAAATATGAGCAGCAATTCATTCTGTTTTTATATTTGAAGCATTTCCTATTCCGATTCACGACTTCGTTAAAGTAACTCTTAATTGCTATAGTAAAGTTATAAAGTGAACCTTTATGGTAAAGGTTGCCCATCCTCTCCTTCTTCATAGTTCTCTTCCCAACTATACTTCTTCTCTGCTGGTTTAGGATCGCGGTTGCGATATAGAATCGCACATAAGGCACCGAATATGGCACCAAACAGATGAGATTCAAATGAAATACGTTCTTCTGTAGGCAATATTGTCCAAATCATGCTGCCATAAAGAAAAAACACAATCATTGAAATTGCCATAGCAGGCTTATCCCGACGTATCACACCGATTAGAAATAAGAAGAACATCATGCCATGTGTTAAACCACTGGCGCCTAAATGATAAGAGTCTCGGGCAAAAAGCCATATACCAATGCCTGAACCAAAGTAGATAATAATAAAAACCTGTTTGGCAGATTTAGGATATTCATAAAATAGGGCCGTAGCTAAAACAATTAAAGCTAAGGTGTTAGACAGTAAGTGCTCAAAAGAACTGTGTAATACAGGTCCAAATAATAAACCAATCAAACCGCTAAGTTCTCGTGGGTAAATACTGTAATGACTGAAATCCAGTTGAAATAGAATTTCTATGCCTTTAATTAGCCATAATAAAATAATTGCTGCAATGACTTTGTGCAAAATACTTTTAAATGAAACTTGTTGTTTTACTTCCATTTCATAGCTCTCTCAGAGGTGGTTATTTTACTCTGTTACCTTCAGTCTATTGTTTCTATCTCGGCTTTTACGCACTAGATCATTATCTGCGTTATTACTGTCTTGTTTAGCTAGTCGGTCATACAGTAAGACATTAACGGTTGCCGCTAAATTCATACATCCAATTGTTGGGATATAAACCACATCGTCTGCCCTATCAATAATTTCTTGGCTGATAGAACCATCTTCGGGACCAAAAATATAAAAGGCATTGTCAGGATGGCTGTATTCGGGCAAAGGTATGGCATCAATCGCCAGTTCAACACAAACAATCTTCATATTGTCAGCCACAACATCTAATAATGATTCAGTACTAGATACAACCACATCTTTACTTACTTTACGGCTGATATCTAAAGAGCGCTGTTGATGATTCAAGGCACGTGGATATCGCACGCCAGTGTAAAAAATAGCTGGCACTTGATAATTACCTGCTGCACGCATCACCGAACTGACATTATCAGGGCTTTTAGGATTAACAAGGCCAATACTGACATTTGATGAATTCATAGCTTGAAGCTCAATAGTTTTAGTTAAATAACAGCTTAAAATCGATTACAATAACATCTTTATTTAGTCACATCGAAACATAATGACACAAGAAAATCTCCTCAATAGTACTCAGCAAGATATGATTATTTGTGATTGTACAGGCACAACTGATACTAAGATCCAACAGCTTATTGATAATGGTGCTGATTCTTTAGATGAAATTTCTAGTGCGACCGGTGCCTGTACGGGTTGTGGCTCATGTGACATTTTAATAATAGAGATGTTAGAGGGCTAAGTCGCCGCCTTTATAGTGCGCCTGTCTCAACTAGTAACCGGTGAATACTTTCAGCCATCAGTTTATAACCAGCAGCATTAGGGTGAATATGGTCAGATTTCAACTTGGGACTACGCTCTACTTTCTGTAATATAGCCAGCTCAATCGGAATAGTGTGCATCTCTGCTAATTCAGGATATAAATCTGGCACATTAAGCATTAAGTTAAAGTTTGGAACAGCAATTAATACTACTTCAGCCCCCGATTGTTTAACTAGTGTAATCATCTTTTCTAAATTACTTTTAAGTTGTTGCTGGCCGGATTTGCGAATAATGTCATTTCCACCATGACACAAGATAACTAGGTCGGGATTAACTTCAGCTAACACACTTGGTAAACGCTCTAATCCCTGCAGAGTCACTTCGCCAGGGATACCCTCATTAATGACATTTATGCCTGTTAGTTGAGCTAATATTGCAGGGTAGCTTTGCGTCTTACTATTTGAACCAGAACCAAACGTTAAGCTATCTCCATAGCTAAGAATGACAGCATCAGGTGCTAACGGTGTTAATCGGGGGCTTGAATCACTACAGGCACTTAAAAAAAGTGTCAGCCCGATAATGATAATGGCCTTAAACAGTCCTCTGTTTAGCACTTTAATTACGCTTTTGTTGTTGGGAATAATCGGTGAAAATTTGCTGTGCTTGCTTCGGCAATGTTTTCTACGCTATCGCCACGCAACTCAGCTAGAAACTCAGCGACATGTTTTACGAAGGCTGGTTTATTTGTTTTACCTCGATGAGGTACTGGTGCTAAGTAGGGTGCGTCAGTTTCAATAAGAATTCGATCTAGTGGTAATTGTTTAGCAACATCTTGTAATTCACGTGCATTTTTGAATGTCACTATTCCAGAGAGTGAAATATAAAAACCAATATCAAGTGCACGCTGTGCTGTTTGCCAATTTTCAGTAAAACAGTGGATGATACCGCCTGTCTGTTCAGCACCTTGTTGTTCTAAAATATCCATCGTGTCATCACGCGCTTCACGTGTATGAATTATTAATGGCTTCTTAAGTTCTTTAGCAACATCAATATGTGTTCTAAAACGATCACGTTGCCATTCTAGATCGCCTTCACTACGGAAGTAATCTAAGCCTGTTTCACCAATAGCAATTACTTTGTTATGCATAGCAAGCGTTGCTAACTCTTCATGACTAAAATTTTCATCTTGCTCAACATTGGGGTGGATACCGACACTTGCAGTAATATCTGGATATTTCTCTGCAATCGCAATGATGTCGTGACAACTTGCTTTATCGATTGAAATACACAGTATATGGTCGACTAAATTATCTTTTGCTTGAGCTAAAACAGCTTCAAGTCCACCTTCTTGTTCAGCTAGTAAATTAAGGTGGCAGTGCGAATCAATAAACATATCTTTTGGCTTTACATTGTGTGAGTAGTTTTATCTGATTTCAATCGTTCCGTCAGATAGGTTTCTATTTTATTTTTTACTGCTAAGCCTGAACCATCAAGGTCACTAAAGTGTACGCCAATTCCTGCTGCTTGATTCCCTTGAGCACCTTTTGGTGTTACCCATGCAATATTTCCAGCTACAGGGATACGTTCTGCTTCTGTCATCAAGGTCAGTAAGATAAAGACTTCTTCACCCAGCTCATAGACTTTATTGGTGGGGATAAAAACCCCGCCATTTTTTAGAAAGGGCATATAGGCATGATAAAGCATGTTTTCATCACTAATTTTAAGTGATAATATGCCTTTTTTAGGGTTCATTGCCATATCAAATTACCTTCGTTTGACTAATTAATTGCTGACTTATTATTCCAGTTTTCATCCATCACTGAAACAATAAACTGCTCTATTAACAGTATCTTGTTAATGTTATTTGATGAAGATATTAACTTTATTGCTGCTACGATGCAATCGTAAATATACCAGTATCGTTTTGCTTGCACAGTACTGAGATTATCGAGTGCTAAACCTAATCTCTGCTGGATAAGTACTTGAAGGTAATTAAAAGTTAAAGCAATATCATATTCTTGCCACTTCTTAGCCAATTGGACAGGGTTTACTCGGCCGTTAACAATCAATTCAAAATTATCTTCAATATCTTGAATTTGTTTGATAATATCTGAACCTAACAGTTCTAGAGCACGTAGTGGCGCGCCTTTAGCTAAAGATAAAACTCGTTTTAATGTATGTTCATCAATATCGTTGCTGGCTTGTTTTATAAACTCATAAGCCTCACTCTCTGAGGGAAGATTAAACGCAATTTTCTGGCACCGGCTCAATATCGTAATAGGTAATTTTTCAGGCTTTGATGAAAGTAGTAGCAATAAGG
>CAJXPP010000227.1 GCA_913058195.1 uncultured Gammaproteobacteria bacterium
ATCTACACAGAGTAGATCGTCGGCAGCGTCAGATGTGTATAAGAGACAGAGCTATGCCCGAAATGGATGGCTGGGAAACCATCCATTTGATCAAAAATGTTCATCGACATAATGTGATGATAGGGATTATCTCAGCGAATGCTTTCGATAAAAATCTTGAAAATTCATCCGGCATCTCAGATAAAGATTTTATTTTGAAACCAGTTAATTTATTGGAACTCATAAACTGGATCGGTGATCGGCTGAGTCTGGAGTGGGTTTTATCAGAACAAGAATCTGCAATATCAATTTCATCTAGCACTGATGGTTATCCATTGCCATCTAGAGATGTGCTCAATCAACTGTTAGACATGATTGATATGGGATATATAGTAGGTGTGCGTAAACTGATTACTGAGTTAGATCAACAAGATGCCGACTACGAATCATTTATTACTGATATACGTAGAATGACAGATAATTTTGAACTGGAAAGTATGAAAATATTTATTGAAGAGAAGCTTACCGATGTCTGATGGTCAACAAGATGCTGTCGTACTAATCGTTGATGACATACCTGAGACGCTAGCACTCCTACATGATTCTTTAGTAGAGTCAGGTTACACCGTATTGATTGCCAAAAGTGGTAAGCGGGCATTGGAGATCAGTCGCAAGGTAACGCCCGACATTATTTTACTTGATGCATTGATGCCTGAAATGGATGGATTTGAAGTCTGCCGCAACTTAAAAAATGATTTGAATACACGCCATATTCCCGTTATTTTTATGACCGGACTTACCGAGTCAGAACATGTTGTTGCAGGGTTTTCATCAGGCGGTATAGATTATGTCACTAAACCGCTCAGCCCTATTGAGGTGATTGCTCGTTTAAATACACATCTTCGAAATTCGCGGGTACTGAATCAGACACAAGGTGCGCTTGATGCCTTTGGACAGGCAGCGATTGCCGTCCTCCCTGAAACAGGGAAAATTATCTGGCAAACACCCTTGGCAAGATCACTTATCGCTAAATATATGAACAGCGCTACCCAGCTTAACTCTGGCATGCCAGATGTATTTCATGACTGGGTTGCTCATTTACACCTTGGCGGAGAGAATAGGCTTAGACCTCTTATAGTGCAATGCCCTACTGGAAGACTTATTTTCAACACTGCCAACATTCATAATGATGAACAATGGCTAATAATATTACGGGAAGAGTCTGAAACAGCTCAAATCGAAGCACTCAAGGCCATTTTTACTTTAACCAACCGGGAAGCCGAGGTATTGCACTGGATAATTTTGGGGAAAACCGATAAAAGTATTAGTGAAATTCTCGGCCCCAGCCCTAGAACTATCAATAAACATACTGAACATATCTTCGTTAAACTGGGAGCTGAAACGAGAACCGCAGCAGCGTCAATCGCCACAAATAAATTACATTCGATAAGAGGTGAAGCAAAAACTAGTAATAAAAAACATCACAAACAGGCTCGTTGATTCAGCAAGGAAATTGGACATATTAATGGCAACAACAAAGAAAAATTCCTACCAAATTGTTACTGTTTTAGAGCAAACCAGCCTTTACCACTCATACAGACTACCAGTCCTCTGGTGACTAAACTCATATTATTCTGAGTCTGATGACTCTCACCTAGTTCAGCGACACATTGCTCACTATCATCCAACAATGCATTGGGGGCAGCGCCTGTTTTCCACCAGGATCCCACAGCTATCAGTTCCAGAGGGTCGGCCACTTGTTCTGGAGTCAATTTTTCCTCAGAAATTGTTTCAATGTTATTTGTACTCGCCGTTGCTTCAGTTAACAGCGGTTTATCGACACCTACGACTATCCAGCCGCTTTTAGCTAGACATGACTCAATGTCAGCTTCGACTGTATATTCTGTTGAGCAGCTTTTTTTTTCTTGTTGAAAGTCGGTGGCACTCGCACCACGTTTATAACTAAATTCACCACAAGCACTTAGCGTTAAAAACAGAGTACTCATCAATAATGCTGTGGTGATTTTTTGTTTATTCGCTTTCATTTAAATATTCCCCATTTAAAATTTCAAGCTAAGCCTACCCCAGATCCCTGTAATCGTTTGTACGCAATTTGACGTATTTAAGATTGAGAGACATCTCTCTAATATGTCTCCTGAAGTTCAATTTTGATAAGCAACGACGCTAGTCAGTGAACTACTTATATGTCGAAATTTTATATGTCCAAAATCTTTCAGGGGTAGCACATGAAAATCAAACACAGAAGCATTGCCATTGCCATTGCTTTAGCAACTACAGCAAGCATGACACCCGTAATTTCACAAGCGGCAGGAACAATAACATTTGGTGAAGATAAATATGTCAGCGTTGGTTTTGGCCTTCGTAGTAGCTTCAGCACAGTCGAAGATGCTGCAAATGATGGTGGTAGATCGAATGACTTTTCACTTGATAGCGCCCGACTTTACTTTGGCGGCTCTTTAAATAAATACATCAAAGGTATGTTTAATACCGAAATGAACGGTGATGAATCGATGAAAGTTATCGATGCCACCGGTATTTTCCAAATTACGCCTGATGTTGCTGTCTGGGCTGGTCGATTCTTATCACCAAGTAGTCGTGCCAATATGGCGGGCCCTTATTACACATCAGGTGATGGGTATTGGCAGAACATCGCAGCACGTTACGGCTGGAATGGCGGAACTATAGGTCGTGATGAAGGTGTGGCTGTTGTAGGTACAGCACTCGATCAAAGCCTTGCTTATTCTTTTGGTGCCTTTGAAGCTGACAAAATCTTTTTCTACAGCGGCGTCGGTGATGTAACTAATAACCCTAATCAAAGCGACGAACTTATGTATGCCGGTCGCTTGCAATATAGCTTCTGGGATAAAGAGCCTGGTTACTACGGAACAGGTAACTATCTGGGTGCAAAAGATATTTTCACTATCGGTGTTTTTGCCCGGTCTAAAGTTGATGGCGCAGCTTCTGCTACGGACGTGGGTGATTACAGTCAATGGGGCGCGGACTTGTTGATTGAGAAAAAATTAGCCGCGGGCGCTATTTCTTTTGAAGCTGCTTATTACGACTATGACACTGATGATGTGTTCATGAGTGAACAAGGCGATGCTTATGCAGTTGGTGCTGGCTTTATCTTCAATGAAAAAGTGGGCTGGGGTCAATTTATGCCAATGGTTAAATACCAAAGCTTTGATGCAGACAATGGCGTTGAAACTGAACGTACGGACCTTGGTGTCAACTACATCATAGATGGCTACAACGCCTCAGTTACAGCGACTTACAGAATGCAAGAAACCACAAACGCATCAGACACTGATTCTTTTGTAGTCGGCATGCAACTTCAATTTTAACAGCTGTTCAGACAAAACTTTTCCAATAACTGGAGAGAAAAATGAAAACATTAGTAAAGCTAGATTTAGATAAAAAACCATGGGATCAGGATGGCCAAATTCACAACCGTTGGCATCCTGATATTCCGATGATTTCCATGGTCAAACCTGGCGATGAATTTCGTGTTGAATGCATGGATTGGACTGGTGGTCAGATAGCTAACAACGATAGTGCTGACGATGTACGTGATGTTGATTTGCTTCAGGTTCATTATCTAAGTGGCCCAATAGGCGTTGAAGGTGCTGAGCCTGGTGATTTAATGGTCGTTGATATCTTAGATGTCGGTACCTTCGACGAATCACAATGGGGTTTTAATGGGATTTTTGCTCAAGAAAATGGCGGTGGTTTTTTAACCGACCATTATCCTGATGCACGAAAATCTATTTGGGACTTCCACGGTATCTACACCACGTCTCGACATGTGCCTAATGTTAAATTTGCTGGGATCATGCATCCAGGATTAATCGGTTGTCTGCCATCTCACGAGTTATTAGCAACTTGGAATAAACGTGAAGGCGACTTGATTGCAACGGATCCCGATCGTGTTCCCCCATTAGCCCTGTCTCTTATACACATCTCCGAGCCCACGAGACTAGGCATGATCTC
>CAJXPP010000228.1 GCA_913058195.1 uncultured Gammaproteobacteria bacterium
ATATCCATTTACAATTGATCTCCTGGATTTTTATTGCCAGCTTGTTGCCGACGCCACAAGAAAATACCAGCCATAACAAGTAGCAATATAATTGTATTACCAATCGCTAATTTTGAAGCTGGTGTCATTCCGTTTACTTCTGTACTCTGTTGAACTTCATCCTCAATTAGTAATGTATCAAATTCATCTTCTACTAATAACTCATCTTCAGGTAAAAGCTCATCAAATTCATCAGTCACCTCATCAATGATAGCTTCAGTATCTACACTTTCTTCTGGCTCTACTAAGTCAGCTACATCTAGTTCAGCTTCAAGACTTTCTAATGGATCTTCATCCATAATAATAGGTTCAGTCGATAATTCATCTTCAAGTGTAATTGCAGGAGGTTGTAAGAATAAACTTCTGCCTTTTATAGTTTCACCTCTGATCTGTAAAGCCAAAGTATAGACTTCTTTTTCATTTAGATCTGCTAATGTAAGTTGCCATTTCTGCTCTAAATTTTGTTGTATTTCATATGACCATTCACTACCATCACTTGCTGTTAACAATGCCGCAATACTTAATGGTTCTGATTTAATAAAATCTAAATCTGGTGTTAATATTAAACGATGTGTGCGTGAGTCTACATCCGCTATCTGCTCTACCTTAATATGAAAAGGCATATCAATCACATTGATACTTTGTCTTCTTTCTCTTTCAAATGTGGCACTTTTAAAACTGATAATCACATCATTTCGACCCGGTTGAAAACTGTCACCAACATGAGTTCGATAAACACCATCTCTTAGTTCTTCATTTAAATTTGTTTCAATGGAGTCTGTAATCTCAGACTGCTCAACTAATGTTGCATCAACTAGATTTAAAAAGTCTTTTCGAACAATAACTTCTTTTTTTTCAGTCAAACTGGCATCAAAATCGAAGCTTTCACCAATTAGTATATTATTAGGCAAGTCAGTAGATTTTAATTTTAAATCAGTAACCACCATCACTCGATTATCAGGATCAATATCAGCATCAATTTGCCATTGACCTGTTAATGGCTCATCAATAGTAATTAGATCATAATTATTTTCACTGTGCCAGCGTACATTACTTGCTTGATCTTGCTCAATTAAACGGGACTGGTCAGGTAGAAGTAATGCAGTCTTCTTAGCCCCTTCACGACGGAAGACCAATATGGTCATTTCACTTACACTATTATCAATTTTAAAGTTATTTTTTAACAGCGGGACTGTATCTCGGTTAGCCGCTTTTTCAAATAAATGAAGAAAAACACGTTGTAACTCATCAGCATTTTCAACTTGCTCATACCAGCCATCAGTTGCAATGGAGATTGCACGCAGCAATTCATGATCAGCATTCTCTGATAAGGCTATTGTGTGGACAGAGATATTACGTTTTTTAAACCTAGGAATAATATCATCAAGAATTCGTTGTCGGGACTGTTGACTAGGCTTGGTACCACTCGAAATATCTACTAAACCATCTGATAATAAAATAACACTACGACGAAAATTTGAGTCGCTCTCTTTTTGGTCTGCTGTTGCTTTATTAAGTACTTGTTCAATATTTGTAAATAAGCCCTTTGAATGGATCTTACTCGATTGACGTTCTGCTTCTATTTTCCATGCATCATTAACGTTGCGTAATGGAACCAACATATTCACGTATTTAGCAAATGTCCAAACTCCAGACTTAGTACCTTCCGGCAATAGGCCGAGCACTAGGCGTAATGCGGGGGCACGAAGATTATTTGGATCATTATCTTTCATGCTTCCAGACACATCAATTAAGATCCTAACATCGCTGACAGGCTCAACATCAGCGGCGGAAAGCTGCCGTATAGGCAGTATTAATAGCATTGACGCTATAATTAATACTAATTTAGCAAAGTGTGGCATATAGATAACCTATTGTTTATATTAACAAGTTCGGCTAACCGACTGATATTAAATGACGATTATCCGACGCACGTTATAAATTCAGGTTATTTTATGCAGTTTTTATGCCTATATTTATTCTCATGAGATCAGAGTAAATCTAAGCCACGCTGAAGATCAACTTGAATATCTTCAATTGCTTCTAAACCAACTGAGATTCGCAACATAGCCTCAGTAATGCCTGATTCAACTTTTGCCTCTGGAGAAACGCGAGCGTGTGTTGTGGTGGCAGGATGAGTAATCGTTGTTTTTGTATCGCCCAAATTCGCAGTAATAGACAGCATTTCAACTGCATTGATTAGTTTCCAAGCCGCCTCTCTGCCTCCTTCTACTTCGAAAGCAACTATGCCTCCAAAGGCTGACTGTTGTTTCTTGGCAAGTTCATGCTGTGGGTGACCTTCCAGTCCAGAATAAAATACCGTCTTGACCTTAGGATGTTGTTCCAGCCATTTCGCTAAGATTAAAGCAGAAACTGAATGTGCTTTCATACGTAAATCTAGTGTCTCTAGGCCTTTTAAGAACGTCCATGCGTTGAATGGACTCATTGTTGGTCCAGCAGTACGTAAAAAGCCATAAATATCATCACCGACGCGCTGTGTATCACCCACAACAGCACCACCAATACATCGTCCTTGGCCATCAATATATTTAGTAGCCGAATGAACAACAATATCAGCACCAAGTGATAATGGTTGCTGTAAAGCAGGCGTACAGAAACAATTATCAACAATCAATAAACAGTCATGCGCTTTTGCTAGAGCTGACAAAGCTGCTAAATCAGCTACCTCATTTAGTGGGTTTGATGGTGTTTCTAAAAATAGCGCTTTCGTATTTGGTTTTATCGCTTGTTGCCAACTCGCTAAATCAGTAAGTGAAACATAGTCAGTTTCTAGGCCAAACTTAGACAGGTATTTATCAAACAACACGCGGGTTGTTCCGAAGATACTACGCGATGACACAATATGATCGCCCGCAGACAATAAGCCCATAAACGTCGATAGGATTGCAGACATACCAGATGATGTAGCGACGGCCGCCTCTCCACCTTCTAGTGAGGCTAGGCGCTCTTCAAAGGTTCTCACTGTTGGGTTAGTGAAGCGTGAATAAATATTACCTACTTCATCGCCGGAAAAACGCGCTGCTGCCTGCTGGGCATTGTCAAACACATAGCTCGATGTAAGGAACATCGGTTCAGCATGTTCATTCTCATTAGTACGGTGTTGTCCCGCACGAACAGCACGAGTAGCAAAGCCTTGGTTTTTATATGAATCAGTCATTTCTCAGCGTCTTAATTATTGCAATAAGTCAGGGTGGTATGAAGCGTTTAATGATTACATTGTAGGTTTACGCAGTTAATCAAAGTACGTTTAGTGAAGCTTTAGCAATGATATTACAAAGCAATCATTGAAAATAGCTGCTTTATGATAACTTTTTGAGCTTATTAGAACAATCAAAAATGAATCACAACTGCTATGTTCAAGGTTATTATTGGATAATTAGCCACAACATTTAGTTTTTATGACTATTTTGTGGTCCATATTATTAAGCCTAAGTTACAAAACTATCGCTATAGCCGCACTAAACACTATATTATTCTTAATCACTTATACTATTTGCTTACTTTCGTAGAACTTTCATCACAATGAATAAATTAATAATTGACCTACTCCGACATGGTGATGTAGCCGGCGGACAGAAATTACGTGGTAAAACCGACGATCCTTTGTCCAAATTAGGTTGGCAACAAATGAATGCTGTTGTAGAAGGAAAGACCTTACCATGGCAAAAAGTAATGAGCTCAGATTTACAACGTTGTCAGGATTTTTCAATAGAATTATCACAGCAACAGTCTCTGTCTTTGCAAATTGATGAACGCTTGCAAGAAATAAACTTTGGCCAGTGGGATGGACAATTATTAACTAAATTATATGACAGTGATCAAGCAGACCATTTATTTCAATTTATGCAATCGCCATCGTCTACCTCTCCACCAGATGGTGAACGTTATAGTGACTTTAGAGCCAGAGTATTAGCAGCATGGTAT
>CAJXPP010000229.1 GCA_913058195.1 uncultured Gammaproteobacteria bacterium
CGAGATCATGCCTAGTCTCGTGGGCTCGGAGATGTGTATAAGAGACAGACCTAAACCATGCAATAATCGCCCAGCACGACTGCGCGCAGTATAGGCATCAATCGCAGCTAATTTATCGTGCAATTCACTTTGAGCATGACCATCGTGCTCTGCTTCTGCAGTCTGCAACTTTTGTTGTAGTCGCACATACTCTTCATCACCCTGTAAGGTATATTCAATAGCTGATACTTCAACTGCAGGTGTTTCCTGTGCAACATGAGCAATCACCCATGGCTCAGGAATAGATACACTGCCATGATCTGCATGCAGTAATCCACGAAATGCCGCGAACAGGCTTGATTTTCCGGTTCCATTAGCCCCCGTTAAGCCCACTTTTTGACCAGGGTGAACAGTCAGGTTTACTGATTCAAATAATAGTCGCGCGCCGCGACGGATGGAAAGTTGATTAAGTTTTATCATGGCGCGCATTGTATCAGGGCACGCTCGTCTCTACCGAATAGAGTTTTATTTGTTAAACCTTAGTTGGCAATCGCCAATCAATTGCTGTTTTTCCATGCTGTTCAAGATAAGCATTAGCCTGACTAAAATGACAACAACCTAAGAAACCGCGATACGCTGATAAAGGTGATGGATGAGGCGCTTTTAATACCAAATGTTTTTTCGTATCAATCACTGCGCCTTTTTTTTGGGCATAACCACCCCATAGCAAAAACACCACATTGTCACAATGTTCATTAACGGTACTGATAACTTTGTCGGTAAAATTCTCCCAGCCTTTACCTTGATGTGCATTGGCATTTGAATCTTCGACTGTTAATACAGCATTAAGCAATAACACACCTTGTTTCGCCCAACTTTCAAGATAACCATGGCTTGCCCGTTCAATGCCTAAATCAGTTTCTAACTCTTTATATATGTTCACTAACGATGGCGGCGTTTTAATCCCTGGCAACACTGAAAAACATAAACCATGCGCTTGATTAGGCTGATGGTAGGGATCTTGACCTAATATCACCACCTTCACCTCGTCTAATGGTGTCGATTCTAAAGCGTGAAACCAATGAGATGAATGCGGATAAATTACCTTACCCTGCTCTTTTTCAGCCTGCAGAAAGGCTTTAAGCTCTTTCATATAGGCTTGTTCTAATTCATTATTTAATGTCGCTTGCCAGCTCGGCGAGTTTTCTAACATCACGGAGACTCTTTCACCTTTATTTAAAAATAGAAGTGTATTATCAACCATCAGCTATATCTATAGGAAATTTGCAGTGGGTCAACAATTTAAAAAACTTTCGGAAAAACATATCGGATTTATTGCCCAACAAAAACTCTTTTTTGTTGGCACAGCCACTGCTGACAGTACTGTAAACATTTCTCCCAAAGGTATGGATTCTTTTCGCGTGATCAATAATAACCGTATCATTTGGCTCAATGTAACGGGCAGCGGCAATGAAACAGCAGCGCATATTCAGACGAATCCTCGCATGACAATTATGTTCACTGCATTTGAAGGCAAACCACTTACTTTAAGACTATATGGAAGCGCAAAAGTAATACATCCTACAGATGAACAATGGCCTGAACTTTATACCTTATTCAAGCCTACGGTAGGGGCTAGACAAATTTTTGAACTACAGATTGATTTGGTACAATCTTCATGTGGAATGTCGATACCTCTTTTTGACTATATTGGCGAAAGAGATCAATTAGCTAACTGGGCAACTAATAAGGGTGAATATGGAATAAAAGAGTACTGGAAAGAGAAGAATCAGTTTAGTATCGATGGTATTCCCACTAATATTCTTAAAAAAGAATAGCTAATGCATAAATACACGGCTATCTACTCAATAATTTTACTTTCAAGGCATTCTTTTTGAACCTTACATCAGATCCCATTCCACAGTTACTTAGAAAAATCGCAATTCCTGCAAGCATTGGTATGTTTTTTAACACTATGTATTATTTGGTGGATAACTTCTATGCAGGTATGTTGTCATCGACAGCGCTTGCAGGAATTTCCTTAGCTGCACCCGTTATCTTCATGGGCGTTGCAATTTCAATTGGTATTGGTCAAGGCACTAATGCACTTGTCGGCAATGCCTTAGGAAATAATGAGCAAAAAACGGCAGAAAAATTTGGTGGCCATGCCCTGTCATTTGCCTGGTTATCAGCTATTTTCGTTGGTTTATTACTTTACCTAATGTTACCAAACATTTTTAACCTTATGTCAGCAAAAGGTGACTATACTCAAGAGGCCATTAAATACTTATCTATAATGTTGCCGACACTTGGCTTTATGGCTCATGGTATGGCAGCAAATGGTATTCTTAATTCGCTCGGTGACACCACCAGCTTACGTAATAGTTTAATTGTCGCTTTTATGGCTAATATAGCCTTAGACCCACTCTTCATATTTGTTTTTGATTGGGGTATCTATGGACTAGCTGCTGCAACAGCCATAACCCAATTAGGCAGCACAATTTATTTAACAATGAAGGTCAAACAGAGTCGTTTATCAAATAGTTTATCACCCACAAACCTCAGTCCAAACTGGTTTCATTATCGTGCCTTAATTACGCAATCTGTACCTGCCAGCACCAATATGTTTTTTATTGCTATCGGCTCACTCATTATTACTGCTGCTGTTGCTCGTTTTGGTGAAGATGCAGTTGCAGCATTGGGTATTGCCCTACGTATAGAACAACTTATTCTATTGCCCACAATAGGTATAAATATCGCTGTATTATCATTGGTGAGTGTGAATTTCGGTGCTAAACAATTTGACCGTATGCAACACGCCTCACTGGCATCGACTCAGATAGGTGCCTTATTAATGGTTGGTGGTGGAATATTCTTATTTATCTTTGCTGAGCCATTAATTACCTTATTTACTAATAACCCTTCTGTTATTGATATTGGCGTCAGTTATTTACGTATTGAAGCGGTTATTTTACCTGCCTATGTCTTATCTTTTGTTGCAGGGGCAGCTCTTCAAGGAATGAAGAAACCGTTAATCCCGATGTATTTCAATATTCTGAGGCAAATCTTATTACCTTTCAGCTTTATAGCAATCGCACTACATTTGTTAAATACTGGGATCATAGGAATATGGATTTCGATTGCTGTGGCAACATGGCTCAGTGCATCAGTACAATATTTACATATGCGTCAACATATCAAACAACTAATATAGCAACGCATAGCTGAATTTCACTTCAAATTACCCTCGTGAATTAAAGGGTCATATACCGAGTGTAATTTCTAGTGTAGTATCAAAAATTACCTATTCAACTGGCACTATGAAGAAATACAGTCTGCTATTTATTTAATTGGAACCGAGAGTGCTGCATACAGGAAAACGTAAAACTCATTTTATCCTTATCATTTCATTGCTTCTTATTATTGGTTTTTCATCAATCAGTTTCGTAAGTTACTTTGTTGCGAGTAACTCGATTAATCAATATATTCGTGCCAATACTCTCCCACTAACCAGTGATAATATTTATTCTGAAATTCAACGCGATGTATTACCTACAGTTATTATTTCATCATTAATGGCACAAGATACCTTTGTGCGAGACTGGATAATTAATGGCGAACAAGATATCCCTAGAATCAAAAATTACTTACAATCAATCCAACAACGCTATAAAACTGATACAGCTTTTTTCATCTCGGATAAAACGCTCAACTATTACCATTCAACAGGTCTTATAAAACAAGTTTCTAACAAAAACACCGCAGATGCGTGGTATTTTAGAGTCTCAAAAATACAAGATGACTTTGAGATAAATGTTGATGTAGATACTGTTGATAAACAAAAAACCACTATTTTTGTTAATTACAAGATATTCAATTATGACGGACAATATATAGGAATTATTGGTGTTGGTCTCTCTTCAGCAGTGGTCAAAAATCAGATTAAATACTGTCTCTTATACACATCTGACGCTGCCGACGATCTACTCTGTGTAG
>CAJXPP010000230.1 GCA_913058195.1 uncultured Gammaproteobacteria bacterium
CAACTGTTTGTATTTCGATATCAAAAGGTTTTAGCAATTGAGCCAATTTCTTTTGTGTTTCAGCATTACAATTTAAAACATTGGTGGGATCAGACACGCCTAGCATCACCAATAATATGATTAGTTACCATGCCGGCTAAGGTTAAACCAAAGATTGAAGGAAGGTAACTGACTGTGCCATTAACAGCACGTGGGCGACCATGAGCAACTGGTTCAGGAGGTAATGCTGCCATGGGTGACTCAATGGAATAAACGGTTTGTACGCCGCGTCCAACACCTCGCCTGCGAATATGACGCCGTATCATCTTAGCAAGCTTACACATTGATGTATCCATAATATCACCGGTGCGAATCAAGCTTGGATCCAGCTTTCCTCCTGCCCCCATACTGGAAAACAATGGGATCTTTTTATGCCAAGCAGTTTCAATCAGTGATGCTTTACTACTCATGCTATCAATAGCGTCAACTACTGCATCATATTCAGACGTTAAGACATCTACAACGCTTTCAGGCGTAAGAAACTCCTTTTTGATAGTAACCTGACAGTCAGGGTTAATATCATGAATACGTTGTGCCATTACATCGGCTTTTGCTAAGCCGATAGTTGAACTTAGCGCGATCAATTGCCTATTAATATTTGAAGCAGAAACAATGTCATGATCAATAAGTGTTAGCTTGCCAACACCCATCCTTGCTAAAGCCTCAGCAGTGAAGGAACCAACGCCACCCATACCTGCGATAAGAACATGGGCTTGTTGTAAACGTTCAACACCTTCATCTCCAATAAGAATATGGCTACGTTCAAATAATGGGCTTTGTTCTGACATCTAGCATCCTTAAATCTGATTGAGATCAGATTAAATATAAGTCTATATATGATAAAACAGGGCAATATAACTTAATTATTGAGTATGTATAAACCTAGAGATAGATATAAAGCAGAGTGTAGATTTATAGGAATAGGTAATATTGTTTATCATTTTGAGTAAAAGTAATGAAAGGGACTTAGTGATAAGCCCCTTTAGCTTATTTATTCATTATTTAATATTGATAATGCAACAGCTTCTGCCACTTTAATACCATCAATAGCGGCTGAAAGTATACCGCCCGCATAGCCTGCGCCTTCACCGGCAGGAAATAGACCTTGAGTATTAATACTTTGAAAATCTTTATCTCGTCTGATACTAATCGGAGATGACGAGCGCGTTTCTACCCCAGTTAAAATAGCATCAGCCATAGCAAAACCTTTTACCTTATTATCAAAGATAGGAATCGCTTCACGAATAGCGTCAATGGCAAATTCAGGCAGTGTTGACGATAAGTCGCCTAGGGCAATGCCAGGTTTATAAGAAGGTTCGACACTTGCTAATTCAGTTGAAGGTATATTGTTCAGAAAATCACCGACTAATTGAGCAGGAGCTTGATATTCACCACCACCTAATTGAAAAGCTGCTTGTTCAAGTTGTCGTTGTAAATCAATTCCTGCTAATGGATGACCGGGATAATCTTCAGGTTCAATTCCTACAACAATCGCTGCATTGGCATTGCGTTCATTACGTGAGTATTGCGACATACCATTAGTTACTACACCACCATCTTCTGATGCAGCAGCCACCACCGTACCACCCGGACACATACAGAAACTATAGACACTACGACCATTTTTACAGTGATGCACTAATTTATAGTCAGCCGCACCTAATATCGGGTTGCCAGCTTCAGCACCAAAACGGGCCTTGTCAATAACTGACTGAGGGTGTTCGATACGAAAGCCTATTGAAAAGGGCTTAGCTTCGATATACACGCCAGTATCTAATAACATTTGGAATGTATCACGGGCACTATGACCGACTGCCAAGATAATATGATCACTGATTAAGCGTTCACCTGAGCTTAACGTTAGGCCAGTAATTTTGCCGTCACCATTTTCATGTTGTTCACGTTCGATGGTCTCAACTTTACTATCAAAGCGAATTTCACCGCCGAGGTCGATAATTTGCTTGCGCATATTTTCGACCATTTGCACTAATTTAAATGTGCCAATATGCGGCTTACTATTGACTAATATTTCTTCGGGTGCACCAGACTTCACAAACTCGTGTAATACTTTTCGACTTAAATGACGTTTGTCTTTTACTTGGCTGTAGAGCTTTCCATCAGAAAAGGTACCAGCACCACCTTCACCAAACTGTACATTAGACTCCGTGTTCAACTTACCTTTTTGCCATAAGTCCCAAGTGTCTTTAGTGCGTTGTTTCACTGCTTGCCCACGTTCTAGAATAATAGGTTTTAACCCCATTTGTGCCAGCACCAATGCAGCTAAAATTCCACAAGGGCCAAAGCCAATAATGACTGGACGAGATTGATCCTTTTGCGGGAAGTCAGTTGGTGCTTGGGCTACAAAGTGGTAGTCCATATCAGGACTAGGCATTACAGAATTTCGTTTGGCAAACTTTTCTAAAGCACGCTCTTCGATAGCAGCATCTAATGTAACATCTACTTGATAAATTAATAAAATCTCAGCTTTTTTACGTGCATCGTAACTACGTTTATGCACTTTAAAACTGATTAATTCTTCGGGGCTGATCTCAAGTCTATCGATAATGGCTGTCGATAAATCATCGTCGGTATGATCAAGGGGTAATTTAATTTCGTTGAGTCTTAACATGGGGAAGGGATCACTAGGTTAGAGTTTATACTGCTAATTTTAGCATGGCAGAGAAAAAATCAGCGGAGTTAGTACGTAAGTCATTTTATGACACGACTTTTAAAGCTTGATTAGGCGTTGGCAATTTTGAGTTGTGATTAATGCTATTTCTTCAGCCGTTTCAGAACGAAGCTCTGCCAGCGTGGCTAAAATTTTAGGAATATTTTCTGGTGAATTTCTTGTTCCAATCATATTTGCAATAGGCATATCAGGTGAATCTGTTTCTAATACTAAACTGGACAAAGGTAGCTGAGCCATCAGCGAGCGTAATCGAGTGGCATTAGGGTGTGTAATTGCACCACCAACACCGAATAAAAAACCAAGCTTTTGATAGTGATCTGCTTGTTGCATACTACCATTAAATGCATGCACTATACCGCCATTGACGGGATGCTTTTTAAGACAGCTAACAGTCTGATCATGTGCTTTTCTGACATGCAATAATACGGGTAATTCAGTATCTTGAGCTATTTTTAATTGTTCGGTGAATAGCACAGTCTGCGCCTGCTTATCGTGATCGGGCAGATAAAAATCTAAGCCGATTTCACCAATAGCAACAAGAGTGCGTTTGTGTTGCGTGACAGAGTCTTTAAGGTGATCAATGTGTTCAGGTTTATGTTCCTGCATAAACATAGGATGTAATCCTAATGCAGGATGAAGAACTTTAGATTGAGCACATACTGAAAGCAGTCGCTGCCAGCTGCTTACTGTCACAGCGGGAATAATAAGACTCTTAATACCTAAGTCATTACAGCGAGAAAGTATTTGATCGCGATCGAGATCGAAAATAGAGAAATCAAGATGGCAATGACTATCAATCAGGTGCATTGTTATATTTTAATGTTTTCTTAATAGTGCGAACTAAGCTTTCACCCTCACCACGAGGATCACTTGCAGCGGACATTTGTTGAGTAGACTTGTTGTGAATGACGACCTGCATATTGCCGTACTGGCGGCTAAGTTTTTTAACTTCATGACCACGCTGTTTGAGTTGATCGACTTCATTGTCAATAAAGCCAACTGATTCGAGTTGTACATGATTAGGCAAGTGTTGATGGTGAAAACGTGGTTCAGATACAATCTGTTGTGCACTCTTACCATCAATGAAATCAATAATACCTAGCAATACCATAGTAATGATTCGACTACCGCCGGGCGTACCAATAATCATTAATTGTTGGTCATTTTCAATAAATGTCGGCGACATACTCGATAAAGGACGCTTATTTGGTGCTATT
>CAJXPP010000231.1 GCA_913058195.1 uncultured Gammaproteobacteria bacterium
GAGATCATGCCTAGTCTCGTGGGCTCGGAGATGTGTATAAGAGACAGCTTTATACATTTATTCTTATAGGGTGAAAATGAAAAAGCTGATCGTATATTGTTCTTTATTATTCACTTTTTTTGCCGCTTACACCACTAGGTCAGTTGCTGAAAGTGAGCTTCATAGTGGAATAATGATAATCATTCCCGCCGGTAGTTTTCAGATGGGATCTAGTGAAGGTGATGTTGATGAGCAACCTGTACATCAGGTTACAATTAGGTCCTTCAAAATGGGGAAAACTGAAGTCACATTTTCGCAATGGGATCGTTGTGTAGAAGCTGGTGCTTGCAGTTATAAACCCGATGATGAGGGCTGGGGACGAGGTGATCGACCTGTGACCAATCTTAGTCGCACCATTATTACTCAACAATATATTCCATGGCTTAATACAATCAGCGGGCTTAATTTTAGATTGCCCACTGAGGCAGAGTGGGAATACGCTGCTCGC
The DNA here is from genome assembly GCA_913058195.1 of uncultured Gammaproteobacteria bacterium. Lineage (GTDB taxonomy): Bacteria > Pseudomonadota > Gammaproteobacteria > Nitrosococcales > Methylophagaceae. Next base: position 488 of record CAJXPP010000231.1, read on the forward strand.
GCAGGTAGTAAGACAAAATATAGCTGGGGTGATCGTATTAGTTGTGGCAAAGCACAGTATGCAGGCGGAGAAAGATCTAATTGTTTTTATAAACCGAGTGCTAGCTATCGCGGTACCGCACCTGTTGCCGTATTTAGGCCCAATGCTTTTGGCCTCTATGATATGCATGGCAATGTATGGGAATGGACGCATGACTGTTGGAAGGCGGGCTATGATGGAGCACCAATAGATGGTAGTGCTTGGACGCAAGAAAACTGTTTACAAGGTGTCTTACGTGGTGGTTCAAGCTATGATGAGGCCGATGTGTTGCGTGTCAGCTACCGTCTTTGGGATTCAATCTCAGCCCAAAGTTATGGTTTTCGTCTTGTTTTAGACATTTGATTTCACAGTTAATAATAGATAAGGGCAAGATGCAAGATAGCTTGATTTTGATAATTCATATGTATGTTGAGTTCAATTAAAAAAAGCCCATTCACATAGCCAATGGCTTTGAATGAGCTTTTACTTATTTTGGTGCCGACGGGCGGAGTCGAACCGCCACGGACTACGTCCACCACCCCCTCAAGATGGCGTGTCTACCAATTTCACCACGTCGGCATATTGAGTTTTATGGCAAATCAGGAAGATCTGCTGGCGCTTGTTCTACTATTTCAGTGGTGGTCACTGATTGTGTCACGCTATCTACGCTATCTGCTTTACCTGAGAAGTAAGCAAGCGAGAGGCTTGTGGCAAAGAAGACAGTGGCTAATAAGGCGCTGGTTCTTGATAAAAATGATGTTGAACCTTGGCTGCCGAATACGCTTGAAGAGGCGCCACCGCCACCGCCGCCTAATGCTGCAGCACCTGCGTCGGCACCTTTACCATGTTGGATCAGAATTAAACCGATCAATAAAATTGATACGGCAATGTGTAAAACAAGAATTATTGAATCCATTTTAAATTTATAACCTAATTGCTAGCTGCTGCCTGACATATTGCTACAAACTCATTGGCATCGAGAGATGCGCCTCCAACAAGTCCGCCATCAATATCTGGCATTGAAAATAACGGTGCGGCATTATCGCCTTTAACACTGCCACCGTAAAGTATTTGTGTTGATTCTGCAATTTCTACATCATGCTTTCTAAGTAGCTCACGCATGAAAAAATGGACATCTTGCGCCCATTCAGGTGTTGCAGACTTCCCTGTGCCAATAGCCCAAACTGGTTCGTAAGCGAGCACTGCTTGCGACAATGATCTAATGCCATTTTTAGCTATCACAATATTGAGTAATCGTGCGACTACTTCTTCAGTCTTACCTTGTGCATGTTCTTCAGGACTTTCACCGATACAAATTATAGGTGTTATGCCTTCTTGCACTGCCATGCTATATTTTTCAGCAATAATATAGTCGAGCACTAGTTGATCTAAGCCTATCTCAGCATAGAGACAACGTCGTTCTGAGTGCCCCATCAGTACATGTTTACAGTTGAAATCATTCAGCATAGGTGCTGAAATTTCACCAGTATAAGCACCATGCATAAATTGAGATAAATTTTGTGTTCCCCAAGCAATCGAAGTGCCTGTTAGTGCCTGTTCGACTTGTTGCAAATAAACAGCAGGTGGGAAAAGGGCGACCTCAGCTGAATCAAAAGTTGTTGCTTGTGCCAAAATTCCGTCTAGCAAAATTTTGTTACTTGCACTGGAGCCATTCATTTTCCAATTTCCAGCAACTAATGGTTTCCGCACAAGTGATCTCACAACATATAAAATAAGGCTTAAGCCTACAGTCTGTCTAGTTATAAAGCAAGTTATTAATTCTGTCAACAGTGCTATTTTGTTTCATTGGCAAGGTATATGCTTAAGTCTGTCTACCCTGATTTTACTATGGAAAAAAAATGGATATTCAAACATCAAACTTTGGCTCGCAAACCGTTAATGCTGACGATATCATCAGCTTTCCCCAAGCTATGATTGGACTGGAAGAGCATACTCAATTCAAATTATTTCATGAAGAGAGTGAAAAGCCATCTGTGTATTATTTACAGTCAATTTCTGATGCTGATTTATTAATGTCTATCGTTTCGCCTGAGGCTTTTGGTTTTGAATACGAAATAGCATTAAGTGATGAAGAACAAGAATTGATTAAACTTGAGCATGCTGGAGATGCAATCGTGGTCTTAGCTATCTACAGACCACATGAACAAGATAAAAATGATGAAGAAATAAATCTTAAAGTGATTGTAAAATCACCTATTATTATCAATACAGCAAGCAAACTTGCACTTCAAAAAAAATTACCCAACCTAAGAGTTAAAGAGTAACCGTTTAAAGTACTGACTCGATCACACTGGCAAGATCACTTGCCAGTTGATTTATTAAGGTTGCATCTCGCCCTTCAACCATCACACGAATAACTGGCTCTGTTCCTGACGCCCTTAATAAAACTCGCCCTTCGTCTCCCAACTTAGCTTCTATATCTGCGACAGCGGCCTGTATAGCATCATTATTATCCAGATCCACCATTTCAGCTATACGCACATTTATCAATCGTTGTGGATATTTATTCACTACAGAGCGTAATTCATGCAATTGGCTATTTGTTTCCTGCATTTCAGCTAACACTTGTAATGCGGCCACAATACCATCACCTGTTGTAGTTTTATCAAGACAGATAATATGTCCTGATGATTCACCACCAACAACACCACCGGTTTTCTTCAACATTTCCATGACATAACGATCGCCTACATTCGCTCGATGTAGATCCATATCATATTTATTTAGGGCGTGTTCCATGCCTAAGTTAGACATTAATGTACCAACGATGGCTGTTTGACCTATGCCTGCTCGCTGCTGTGCTCGAGCGATGATAAATAATAATTCATCACCATCCACTAGTTCACCTTGATGATCGACCATAATTAAACGATCGCCATCGCCATCTAAGGCGATACCAAGATCAGCTTGTTGCTCAAGTACGGCTGCTTGTACTAAACGAGGCTCTGTCGAACCGCAGTTTTGATTGATATTCAAACCATCTGGCTGTGCGCCCATAACAACGACTTCAGCTCCAATCTCTTTAAATACATTTGGAGCAATGTGATACGTTGCGCCATTGGCACAATCAACAACAATTTTTAAGTTTGAAAAATCAATTTTTGACGCTACTGTACTTTTACAAAATTCAATATAGCGGCCTGCAGCATCATCAACACGATGTGCTTTACCTAATAATGCAGACTCCACTGTTTCTAATGGCATATCCATCATCGATTCAATTTCTAACTCGATGTCATCGGATAATTTGCTGCCAAGACCAGAAAAAAACTTGATTCCATTGTCATGATAAGGGTTATGAGAAGCACTAATGACTATGCCTGCTTGAGCATGAAATGTACGCGTTAAATAGGCAATAGCTGTCTCTTATACACATCTCCGAGCCCACGAGACTAGGCATGATCTCG
>CAJXPP010000232.1 GCA_913058195.1 uncultured Gammaproteobacteria bacterium
ATATTGAACGGCCTTAATTACTGAATTCACTATTTCTTTTCCTTATCTTTTACTACGGCGTATTCCGCAGATAAAATTCACATTCAAAAACAAATATGCCCCTGAAACTATAAAAGCTTCAGGGGCATAGATTAACTTCTAACCTGGTAATCGATGGATCTCGAGAACATGGCTTTATACTTATTTGTTATTGCTAACAACAACGCTTAACGACGTAAGCCTAGGTTTGCAATTAATTCACGGTAACGTGTGATTTCTTTCTTTTTCAAATAATCCAACATTTTACGACGACTGCTAACCATTTTTAAAAGACCTTGGCGAGAGTGATGATCGTGGATATTTGTTTTAAAGTGTTCTGCAAGATCAGTAATACGTGCTGTTAATAAAGCAACTTGTACTTCGGCAGATCCAGTATCGCTTTCTGAGCGCTGGTATTTACTGATAATTTCTTGTGTTTGTTCTAGTGATAATGACATTAAAAACTCCAACTTTTATTACTTAGTCCATTTTAGGACTTACGAGTTAAATTCTGGATTACCCCAGCCACACGATTTAACGTAAAGACCGAAATACCCAACCATTCAAAGAGCGGTAATTTTACCGACTTTTTTTATCTGAAACAAGCCTTTACTGAACAGAATAATCAACAAAGACTCGTTTTGGTGCAACAGTGCCTTGTTCAGTCATTTCACCTAAACCTATAAACTCAGAGTCCGGCCCAAATAACCTCACACTTGCGGATTGAAATGCTTGTTCTACTTTAATTGTTTGTCCCAATCTCAATGCAGTAAGCATCTCAGCGCTTGCATTTATCGATGGCCAATCGGTCAGAGCATCTTCTGTAGGTAATAATGAGTCATCTAAGGCTACTTGGCCCTGTTCAGAAATCGCCACTAACTGTTCAATGGTCAATGCTTGGTCAAGTGAATAACCGGCAGCATTAGTACGTCGCAACATTGAAACATGTCCGCCACAGCCCAAGTCATGGCTAATATCTTCGACCAGAGTACGTATATACGTGCCTTTACTACATTTCACTTCTAGTGTGAAGCTATCAGCCGTTATCGCTAATAACTGCATATCATAGATAGTAATACGTCGAGATTTACGCTCTACTTCTATGCCTTGTCTAGCCAATTTATACAAAGGTTGGCCTTGATATTTTAAGGCTGAAAACATGGGAGGAACTTGATCTTGTTCACCCATAAATTTAGGCAAAATATCCAGCAATGTTTGTTCGTTAAATTCAGGGATTTCAGTGGTAGTAAGCACCTTACCATCAGAGTCACCACTATCTGTAACAACTCCTAATGTGCAGATGACTTGATATGATTTATCTGCATCAAGCAAATAAGATGATACCTTAGTTGCTTCGCCTAAGCAGATAGGTAAAACCCCTGTAGCTAAGGGATCTAAAGCACCTGTATGGCCTGCTTTTTTGGCATCAAATAAGCGTTTAACTTGCTGTAAAACATGATTTGAACTTCGGCCGGTAGGTTTATCAATAATCACTATTCCCGTGATATTTCGGCCTTTTTTATTACGACGCCCCATCTGTCAGAATTACTCTTGTTCGTCTGGAAGATCTTTAGTAGCTTTCGCGATTAACTCATCCATATTAAAGCCATACTCAAGGGATTTGTCATAGTGAAAGCGTAACTCAGGAATATTACGTAATTCAACTCGTCCTGCTAGATTACGGCGTAAAAAACCTGCCGCACGTTTTAAACCATGCAAACACTCTTCAATCTCTTGTTCAGAATCAGCACCATTCAGACGTGTTACGTACACTTTTGCGTACTTCATATCAGCGGTTACTTCAACGTGAGAGACTGTCACCAAACCAACTCTAGGATCAGATACATCATGTTGAATCATCTGAGCCAGCTCGCGCATCACGAGCTGACCAATTCGATTAGTACGGCTAAACTCTCTAGCCATTATAGTTGTGCTTTCATTAATACACGTTCAAATACTTCAATTTGATCACCTGGCTTAACATCTGTGTAATTTTTAACACCGATACCACACTCAACACCAGATTGAACTTCATTGACATCATCTTTGAAACGACGTAACGACTCAAGCTCCCCTTCGTAAACAACAACGTTATCACGAAGAACACGAATTGGATTAGTACGTCTAACCAAACCTTCAAGTACTAAACAACCCGCAATATCACCAAATTTCGGTGAACTAAACACGTCATCAACACGTGCTAGGCCAATAATCTCGTCTTTATAAACAGGTTCTAACATACCTGTCATTGCATTAGTCACAACATCAATTAAGTCATAAATAATACTGAAGTACTGAACATCAAGGCCTTTCTCAGCAATGATTCTACGTGCAGTATTATCAGCACGAACATTAAAGCCAATTAAGATAGCATCTGCAGAAGCAGCTAATTGTGCATCTGTTTCATTAATACCACCCACTCCGGAGGCAACAATACGTACTTTAACCAAGTCTGTTGATAGTTTCAGCAGGCCTTGACTTACTGCTTCCGCACTACCATGAACATCCGCTTTAACAACCACATTTAACGTCTTAACATCTCCAGATTCCATTTTATTGAACATTTCATCTAGTTTAGCTGCTTGCTGTTTAGCCATCTTCATTTCACGTGCTTTTGTTTCACGGAAGTTTGCAATCTCACGTGCTTTACGCTCATCTGGTGCAACTTGTAGCTCATCACCTGATGCTGGCGTGCCAGATAGACCTAGGATTTCAACTGGGGTAGAAGGTCCTGCTGTTGATAGTGCTTCAGCTCTTTCGTTGAACATAGCTCGAACACGACCATATTCTTGTCCAACAACAACGATATCCCCTTTATTCAATGTACCGCTTTGAACGAGTACAGTAACGATTGTACCGCGACCTTTATCTAAGCGAGCTTCGATAACGGTACCTTTAGCAGCTCCCGTTTTAGGCGCTTTAAGTTCTAACATTTCAGCTTGCAATGAAATGGTATCAAGCAATTCATCAATACCTTGACCTGTTAATGCTGAAACTGGCACAAAGGGAACATCACCACCCCAATCTTCAGGGATAACGTCATGATTACCAAGTTCAGTTTTAACACGATCAGGATTCGCTGTTTCTTTATCCATCTTATTAACCGCAATGATTAATAATGATTTAGCTTCTTTTGCATGCTTAACAGCTTCAATTGTCTGTGGCATAACACCATCATCTGCTGCAACAACAAGTACAACAATATCGGTTACTTTAGCACCACGCTGACGCATTTCAGTAAATGCAGCATGTCCAGGTGTATCTAAGAAAGCAACTTCACCACGACTTGTTTCAACTTTGTATGCGCCGATATGCTGTGTAATACCACCAGCTTCACCCGAAGTCACTTTAGTACTACGAATATAATCAAGCAATGATGTTTTACCGTGATCTACATGGCCCATTACTGTTACAACGGGTGCACGTGTTTCACTTTCTCCAACATTCTCATCAGTGGTAAATAATGCCATTTCAAGCTCATTTTCTTGAGCAGGTTTAGCAATGTGTCCCATTTCTTCAATAACGATTACAGCTGTATCTTGGTCAAGCACTTGGTTAATTGTGGCCATTGTACCTAAACCCATCAAGGCTTTAATTACTTCACCAGCTTTTACAGACATTCGCACAGCTAACTCTGACACACTTATTGTTTCAGGTACGCTCACCTCATGCACGACAGGTTCTGTCGGTAGAGTAAAACCATGTTCTGACGATGCTTCAATTACAGAAGTAGATTGTACAGCGTGACGGCCTTTTTTCTTCTTACGACGTCCTTTACCATTAGTAACGTGCAACTCTTTACGTTCGAGATTATCTTTCTTATCATGGCGGCCAGTTCGACGACCAGGGCTTTCTTTAGAGCCTGTCTCTTATACACAT
>CAJXPP010000233.1 GCA_913058195.1 uncultured Gammaproteobacteria bacterium
ATCGTCGGCAGCGTCAGATGTGTATAAGAGACAGATATAAAAATGGAATTAAAGAAAAATTGAAAAGTATCAATATAAGTTCTGGAGGACTAGCTATTATCCAGTCTGAAATAGATTTTGATAATAAATATTTAGTTGAGTTTGAGTCGAAATTAAATTTTCTTAGGCCGGTAATTTTTAAATATTATGAAAATCATTTTGATGTCTTGCATGGTTAATTCCTAGATGAATATTTTTGACTTAGTTAGATCTGAAGTAATTGATTGGGTAAATTGGCTAATACAAGGAGTGCCAGGTAGAGTTGGCCGTTTAATGAGACGCGTTTATTTTAAAGCTGTATTCAAAAAATCTGGCTCAAATTTATCTATATCTAATAATGTTGAAATTTCTTGCCCAAGGAATATTAAGGTTGGAAATAATGTATCATTCCTTTCTGGCGGAGTTCTGAGAGCTTGTGATAGAGCTGAGCTGAGCATAGGGGATTTTTTTAGTGCCAATGGGAATGTGAGAATTATTGCTGACTGTGGGGGGAGAATCGTTATAGGAAATAATATAATGATTGGCCCTAATACAGTGATACGTAGCTCTAATCATATTTTTAGCAGGCTTGATATACCAATGAATACGCAAGGTCATACCGCAGGAGATATTTTAATAGGGAATGATGTTTGGATCGCTGCTAATGTGGTTATTTTACCCAATGTAAAAATAGGTGCGCATTCTATTGTTGCTGCTGGTGCAGTTGTGAATAAGGATGTGCCAGAGTATGCAATAGTTGCTGGTGTGCCTGCAAAGGTAATTGCTACTAGACTGAGATAGTTCGAAGATATTTGTACTAATATATTGAGAAACAAAGGATAATTCAATGATAAGAGTTTTTATAGGCTACGATCCCAATGAAGAGATTGCCTACCATGTGCTTGCTGCTTCTATTATGAGAAGGTCAACTCAGCCGGTACAAATTACACCTATTGCATTGGGAAATCTAAAGTCAATATTCAATCGTGAACGTAATAATTTACAATCGACAGAATTTTCATTTTCAAGATTTTTAACACCATATCTTTCAGGCTATGAAGGATGGTCTATATTTATGGACTGCGATATGCTGGTATTAGATGATATAGCTAATTTATGGGATTTACGTGATGAAAAATATGCACTTATGTGTGTTCACCATAACCATATTCCCGCAGAAAAAATAAAATTTCTTAATCAAGAACAAACCAAGTATGAGCGTAAGAATTGGTCTAGTGTGATGCTAATGAATAATGCAAAATGCACTGCATTAACACCTAACTATGTTGAAACTGCAACAGGTTTAGATTTACACCGGTTTAAGTGGCTAGAAGATGAACAAGTTGGTGAAATTCCTCACAAGTGGAATCATCTGGTAGATTATGATTCTCCACTGCCAGTAGAGGAGATTTCTAACCTCCACTACACTGAAGGTGGACCATATTTTAAAGACTACACTACATGTGGTTATGCAGAAAATTGGCTCGATGAATACCACCAAACAATAAAACCTTTGTAATTATTAACTCTATTAACTTTAACTCAGAATCCCGTATATATGGCAGAAAACAATGTAAAGCTATTTTTTAATAAGCTTGATTATTTAAAGAATAGTAGTGACCGAATTCTAATAAGATCTAATTTAGTCAAAAATTTTTTAGGTGAATTACACGGTGTTAATATTTTAGATATTGGTTGTGGAGATGGAAGTCTATCACTTCAATTTCTGAATGATTCAAATCATCTTACCTTGATTGATATTTCAGATAAAATGCTGGAAAAGGTAAAGGATCGTGTCCCAAGCGATCTATCTGATAACATTCGGATAATAAATGATTCTTTTGAAGCTGTTAATGATGAAGAACAATTTGATGTGATTATATGTGTAGGAGTTATTGCACATGTTCCGGTGGTTGAAGCTTTATTTGAAAAAATTGCTAAGGTATTAAAGCCAAATGGAATATTGATTATAGAGACAACACCTAATCCATACCCTATTGGTAAGCTGTTATACCCCTACTATTACTTAAGATCTCTAATCGCTGGGCAGCTTCCAAAATATAATAAAAATAGGTTAAAGGTTTCCGAATTAATGAGCTATGCGAGCAATATGAACTTGCAGCATGAGAAGACAGTGAGATATAGTTTTCCATTACCTGGCATGTCGCACTGGCCGCAGTCATTAAAATTAAGATATACATTATTTACACTCAATAATGCCTTTGTTTCTCGATTTGGTTCAGAGCATATCTTTTTGTTTAAAAAGAATTAGGAAAGTATGAGAAAAATTATAAAAAAACTGATAACTATAATAGGTGATATATTCGGCCTTTCGATACATGTTCAGTATAAAAAAGGTAGAAATATTGACTCTGTTTTAGTTGATCGATTTGTTTTCTCCCCCTTTCTTAATAATGATTCTGAAGTTAAATTGTACTCTGATGCGATATTAAAGGCAGATGCAAAGTGGAGTGATAACTTTTATAAGCAGTGCAGATATTATAGCTTAGTTCAAATTGCAAGTATTGCAGCACAACGGTTTCCTGAATTAGATATCGCTGAATGTGGTGTTTGGAAAGGGCACTCGGCACATATGATCTCAAGAATATTCGCTGATAATAGCTTCTCAGGTAATTTTCATATTTTTGATAGTTTTGAAGGAGGATTGTCCGACAAAGTTGGAAAAGATAAAAATCTTGTCCGAGAAATGTCTGGAAATGAAGTTAAAATAGAAAAAGAGATTTTTTCATCTCAGCAAGAGCAGGTAACAAATGTTTTATCAGAATTTAACTTTGTCGAATTGTATGCAGGTTGGATTCCAGAAAGATTTAATGAGGTGTCTGATAAGAAGTTTTCATTTATACATATTGATGTTGATTTGTATCAGCCAACGCTAGATAGTATCGAGTTCTTTTGGGAGAAACTTGTTATAGGAGGTTTCATTGTCGTCGATGACTATGGTTCATCTCAATTTCCAGGTGCAGGTATTGCTGTTGATGAGTTCCTCAAGGAGCATAAAGCTAGTTTCTTTTACAAAGTGCCAATGGGTGCTTGTTTTATTATGAAGTAACTTCTGACGATTAGTGAATAATTATGATGTCCTGCTTTTTTTAATATATAGATGTGGATGACAGAATAATAGGAAGCACTCCTAATATTAGGATTATTGAAAAAAATGTTAACGAATCATACGATGAAATAATGGCTGGTAATAAGTTGAGAAGAAAACGAGTTCTTATTACAGGTGGCAGCGGCTTGCTTGCAACAAATTGGGCCTGTGCAGTGAGGGATGATTGGGATGTGGACTTAGGCTTACATAAACATAAAGTCCATCTTGATGGTGTACGAACATATATCCTTAATCTTGATAATCTTAAACTGTTAGACGAACAGCTTGATAAGTACGCACCAGATTTAGTGGTTCATACCGCTGGAATGACAAGTGTTGAGCAGTGTGAGAATGAGCCAGAGTTAGCCGAACAGATAAATGTATCACTAGCCAGAAATATTGCCATCGCAACAGTCAAAAGAGGTATACCTTTAGTACATATTTCAACTGATCACCTGTTCGCAGGACATGGGGAAAATTATAAAGAGGATTCTTCGGTTGAGCCTGTAAATGAATATGGACGAACTAAAGCCCTTGCCGAAGAGTGGGTTCAAGCTGAGAATGAAGGTGCTTTGATAATACGAACTAATTTTTTTTGCTGGGGACATGCACAACGACAATCTTTTAGTGATTGGCTTATTCATAATATACGAGATGGTAAAAAACTAAGCCTATTTGATGATGTGTATTTTAGTCCGATCCTTGCCGATAATTTAGCATCTGTCTCTTATACACATCTCCGAGCCCACGAGACTAGGCATGATCT
>CAJXPP010000234.1 GCA_913058195.1 uncultured Gammaproteobacteria bacterium
CTGTAATTCTTATACATAGTGTGACCATAATTCCCTGTAATTGAATAATCAAGCTAAAAGCGGGAATTATTTTGGCCTACAAAATAAACATCCCAATAAATACAAAAGGATCTTATTCTCTATTGCACATGAGGTTTAATGTATTTAAATATCCATGCTAAAAATCCAGCACGAACGTCTATTCATCACGTTGACTGATACAGCAACTTATTCATCGTAGTAATGGTACTCACGCTAATTTCTTTCGGGCACACTCGCTCACATTCACGGTAATTACTACAGCCACCGAATCCTTCCTCTTCCATTGCCGTTAATAACTTCTCGGCACGTTTTTTATCCATCTCACCTTGTGGCAAGGTGGATAAGTGAGTGACTTTAGCTGCTACAAATAGTGTTGCTGAGGCGTTCGGGCAAGCAGCGACACAAGCACCACAACCGATGCAAGTGGCCGAATCAAATGCAGCATCTGACACATGCTTTTCAATCGGCATTGTGTTTGCTTCGCTAGCTGAGCCAGTGCGAATTTCAATATAACCACCAGCTTGAATGATTCTATCGAATGAGCTTCTATCAACAATGAGATCTTTGATAATCGGGAATGCTGTCGCACGCCACGGTTCTATCCATAGCTCTTTTTCATCAGCATAATCACGCATATATTGTTGGCAAGTAGTGGTTGCCTTATGATTACCATGCGGTGCACCGTTGATGACTAAGTTGCATGAGCCACAAATCCCTTCTCGGCAATCAAAGTCAAAGGCTATTGCTTCTTTGTCTTGTTCGATCAATTGCTCATTCAGGGCATCGAGCATTTCTAAAAATGATGTATCTTCACTAACATCAATTTGATATAGCTCAAAGTTACCTTGGGCTTCCGAGTTTTGTTGTCGCCAAATATGTAGTGTGAAAATCATTTATAGTTTCTTGTAGTTGGTCTAACAAATTCAAAATGAAGTTCTTCTTTATGCAACACGGGTTCGCTGACATTGCCACTATATTGCCATGCCGATACAAAAGAATATTCATCATCGTGACGCTGTGCTTCGCCTTCTTTCGTTATATGTTCTTCACGTGCATGACAACCACACGACTCTTCCCTTGTTAAGGCATCAACACACATTAATTCAGCCAGCTCGAAGAAGTCTGCAATTCGCCCTGCTCGTTCTAATGTTTGGTTTAGAGTTTTATCACTACCAGTGATTTTCACTTGTTGCCAGAACTGAGCTCGCAGTTGTTGAATATCAATAATGGCTTGATCTAATATAGTCTTCTCACGAGCCATGCCACAGGCATTCCAAATGATTTGGCCTAACTTTCTGTGGAATTCATCGGGTGTTTTTTGTGGATCAGGCGCATTCATTAAACGTTGAATTTGTTCTTCACAACGTTTTAAGGCTTGTTCTGCTTCTGGATACTGCTTATCTAAATCCAAGGGTTGTTGATAGGCTAAATAATTAGATACAGTTGTAGGTAAAACAAAATAGCCATCGGCTAAACCTTGCATTAAGGCACTAGCACCCAGTCGATTAGCGCCATGATCTGAGAAGTTGGCTTCACCACCAGCAAATAAACCATCAATAGAGGTCATTAGATTGTAATCAACCCATAAACCACCCATAGTGTAATGCACGGCAGGGTATATTCGCATTGGGCTACTGTAAGGGTCTTCATCGGTAATATGCTTATACATATCGAATAAATTACCGTATTTTTCACTGATCGCATCTAAGCCATGCACAGCAATTGCTTTGGCAAAGTCGAGATAGACACCAAGCTTTTTGCCATCAATTGCATGACCTACGCCACGGCCTTCATCACAAATTAATTTAACGGCTCGTGAGGCCACATCACGTGGTACTAAGTTACCAAATGCTGGATACATACGTTCTAAGAAATAATCACGATCTTGCTCTGCAATTTCTTCGGGTGCTTTATCACAATCTTGTTTATTCTTTGGCGCCCAAATCCGACCATCATTACGCAATGATTCACTCATTAAGGTCAGTTTAGATTGTAGTTCACCATGCTGGGGAATACAGGTTGGATGAATTTGTGTAAAACACGGATTAGCAAATAAAGCGCCGTGCTTGTGAGCCCGCCATGCTGCCGAAGCATTGGAACCTTTGGCATTGGTCGAAAGATAGAAAACATTGCCGTAACCGCCACTACATAGAACGACACAGTCAGCCATATGCGTTTCAAGCTTACCCGTTACCAAGTCACGAGACACAATGCCTTTGGCTTTGCCATCGACCATGATCATATCTTGCATTTCACAGCGTGAAGTATGCTCGATAGTACCTTCATCAACTTGCTTACTCATAGCTTGGTAAGCACCAAGCAATAATTGCTGCCCCGTTTGACCGCGAGCATAGAAAGTACGTGATACTTGCGCGCCACCAAATGAACGATTAGCTAAATAACCACTGTATTCACGCGCAAACGGCACGCCTTGGGCAACAGCTTGGTCAATAATATTAGAGCTTAGTTCAGCTAAACGAAATACATTGGATTCGCGGGCTCGGTAGTCACCACCTTTAATGGTGTCATAGAATAATCGCCAGACACTATCACCATCATTCTGATAATTTTTCGCTGCATTGATGCCACCCTGAGCGGCAATACTATGTGCTCGGCGTGGGCTATCTTGAAAACAAAAGGTCTTAACATTAAAGCCCATCTCACCCAATGAAGCGGCTGCAGCTGCGCCAGCTAAGCCTGTGCCAACCACAATAACCGTGTATTTTTTGCGATTGGCAGGACTAACAATTTTCAAATTAAATTTATGTTGTGTCCATCTGTCTTCCAGCTTACCTTTCGGCGTTTGGCTATCTAACTCAATTTCACTCATAGCGTCGCCCAAAGAATAGAAACAGGAATAATGGCAAAGCCGCCGACTAATAACAGCACACCTGCCCAAACAAGCGTGTGACAGGTCTTAGAGGTTTTACCCAATGTTTGTAATACATTAGCTAGGGAATGAGTTAAATGCATCATCATCACAAATAGACCCGCTAAATAGAACAGCACCATAAATGTTGATTGGAATAACTGCTGCAGTTCCATATACACATTATTGCTATCAAATAATAAGGTTTGAATTATATGGATCACCATAAATGCTAGTAGAAAGATAATGCTCATAGTGACTAAGGGAGCCGGAACATGAAATTTATCGTGCTTTTCATATTGAACGGTCCTGGCTTTAGCATTTACTTTACGTATTTTAATGGCCGCTTTAACGTGAATAGCAATAGCAATAGCCATTATTACTAGCACGGGCCACCTCAGCCCTGCATTATACCACGTATAAAAATCAGTAAAATAAGCTTGATTGAAGAAACTGAGGTTCGTCAGCATATGAAATATTAAGTAGCCCGACATTACTGTTCCAGCAATGGCCATTTTTCTTTTATGTAGTTGCAGTAGCATTAACTTTCCATCTCCACAAGAATATCTTCGCTGTCTTGGTGAGGTGTTAACTTTTCTTGTTTGATTGTTCTTATACAACTATTCCAGCGTAAGGTTGCTTCGTCATTACCTTCTGGGCTTACTTCTGTAGCTTGCTTATAACAGCGTAAGGCTTGATAAAAATATTCATAGGCAAATGAGTGAGACATCGCTTGTGTCACCATGTGTCTCGCCATGCGTTCATGCAGCAATCCAGAATAATAGAAACGTTGATAGCTACTGTTTAACTTATCGACAATACGCTCGATAGTTTTCACTTCTATTTTCTTGTCAGGACTTGGGATCTGATCTAGTAGGCTCAGTATGTAAATCACCAGCACATCTTGATTATTTTCATCAATCTGTCTCTTATACACATCTCCGAGCCCACGAG
>CAJXPP010000235.1 GCA_913058195.1 uncultured Gammaproteobacteria bacterium
GTGAAAATGAACCAATAAACATGATTAGTGATAAAAACAAATAACCTGTTGCATTGTAAGCTTTCTCGCTTATTTTAATAATATTTCAGTTTCATTCAACTCATAACCCCATCCGCATTAAAATCATCGGAATAAATTCAACGAGTGAGTATTTTAAGGTTTCGCCTTTTGATATTCATAACGGGTTTAATTGACTAGTCTTGCTCCCAGGTTTGTTTTTTTCTATAAATAGTAGAAGGACTAACTTCAAGTAAGGCAGCAGCCTTTGGAATATTATCACCACATATAGCAATAGCATGTTCAATAACTTCTCTTTCAACTTGTGCTAAAGGCCGAATGTTCGCACTGTTGCTCGAAGTATTATTTGAAATATTTTGAGTGAAGCTATTATTAATCGGGGTACTAGAAAACTCATTTAATGCCGAATCGAGTGGCGGTGGCAGATGACTACGCATAACTTGCTTATCTTCGTGAAGCACAACAATATTACGAATTACATTTTGAAGTTGGCGGACATTTCCGGGCCAAGCATATTGCATCAAAATAACCTCTACTTCAGGTGAAAAACATTGGAAGCTTTTGTTTTCTTCATTTGCATAAGTCAGGAGAAATTCGTTTGCTATAGCTAAGATATCGTCGCCACGTTCATTTAAAGGTGGAAGGTGTATAGGCACAACATGCAGGCGATAATAAAGGTCTTCTCTAAACGTTCCAGCTAAAACCGCCTCTTGTGGGTCTCGGTTAGTTGCACAAATAAAACGAATATCAACAGATTCTTCTTTACTACTACCTACTTTTTGAAATTTACCAGTTTGTACAAACCGTAGTAATTTAGTCTGTAAATCTAAATCCATTTCACCAATTTCATCTAAAAATAAAGTGCCACCATCAGCTAATGATGCTGCGCCTTTTCTGTCAGAAAAGGCACCGGTAAATGCCCCCTTAACATGTCCAAACATTTCGCTTTCCATCAGATCATGAGGAATTGCACCACAGTTCAAGGCAATAAAAGATTGTTGTGAACGTGAACCCTGATTATGAATCGCCTCTGCGCAGACTTCTTTTCCAGTCCCACTTTCCCCAGTAATGAATATAGAAGCTTTACTAGGCCCAACTGAGTCAATAATCCGGTAAACAGCTTGCATAGGCAGGCTAGTGCCAATAAACCCATGATAGCGCTCTCTCTCAAATGTTTGTTGAAATTCCTCAACGATATGTTTCAAGCGACCGGTTTCGAGATTATTAAACACTGTCGTTTTTAAACGATTGGCATCAATAGGCTTATCAAGAAAATCATTAGCACCGATCCTCATCATATCGACCGCGACATCAATGGAGTCATTTGCTGTTACAACGATAACTGAAGTTGGGAATTCTTCATCACGTATCCATTGTAGAATTTCGCGGCCTTGAATATCAGGTAAATTTAGGTCTAACAATACAAGATTAGGAATGTTTTTTTCGATGTATTTTTTGGCTTCTTCTCCAGAACTTACACAAACCAGATTGATTTTTTCATCCTTCAGGTATTGTTGATAAAGAGTAGTTAAAGGTTCTGAATCCTCTACTAATAGAACGCTTGGTTTGCTTGTCATACTTTTATCCTTACTATGACTTATTTAAATCCTTGCTTTACTCTTTTTTCTAACAACAAAAAAGAAGTTTCAGCAAGATTAAGAAGTGGGGAGGCGAGCAAAAATGCTTGTTCACTATTATTTTCAATACAAAAATGTTCAATCTTACGTGCATGTAAATGTAATTTATGATTACCGTGTGCGATAGCGCTACTGCTCAAGGTATGAGTTTCAAACTCTAATGTTTTGGCATCGTGTTGTTTAATGGCCTGTTGAATATTGTCTAGTCTTACCTTTGCATCATCAATATAAGACAATAACAGTTCGGGCATAATTTCTGCTGAAGTATCTTTCACCAACTGTATTAGTATCGACTCGTCAACAAAGCCATCTAATTGCTCATCTTCATCTAGTGGAAGAACGATGTTGTCCAAACGTCCATTATCACTGGCTTCCTCAGACTTGGTCCAATGAGCTATGCAGTTAAGTATAGAAGAGCGTTGAATAGGTTTCGTTAAATAATCATCCATACCAGCCGCTAGAAAGCGTTCTCGATCACCAGATAGGGCATGTGCTGTTAGTGCGATTATGGGGATTTTACTTTTTTCTGTGGGTAACTTTCTGATCATACGTGTACTTTCCATGCCATCCATTTCAGGCATTGATACATCCATGAATACTATATCATAAGGGCGAGAAGATACTGCTTCTAATGCTTCTAAACCATCAGCAACGATATCAACGTCTTGATTGGCAAATTCGAGTATGGATTTAATCACCATCTGATTAGCTGGATTATCCTCAGCGACTAAAATACGAGTATTTTCTTTTGGTACTTTCAAGGTTTTACTTGATTCATGTTGATAATTACAGTCCTCTTTAGCGCCTACTTTTAGTTGAATCGAAAAAGTGAATGTGCTGCCCTTATCTAATTCACTATCTACATTAATACTGCCATTCATTAAGGTGGTAAGTCGTTGGCATATGGCTAAACCTAATCCTGTACCTTCAAAAGAGCGAGAATGCGTTTGATCTGCCATCATGAATTCATCAAACAGTATTATTTGGTTTTCTCGAGAAATACCAATTCCAGTATCTTGAATTACACATTCAAAATTGAAAAGTTCATCTTCTAAATTAGTTGCTTGTGCGTTAATTGTAATTGTACCCTGCAAGGTAAATTTAATAGCATTATTGATTAAATTAATCAGTATTTGGCGAATTCTGTCAGGGTCTCCTTCGGCAAAATGTGGCAGTGTTGGGTCAATAATCAATTCAATAGTGAGAGGTTTTTTATCAATGAGTGGGTGAAGTATTTCTAGGGTATCACTGAGTAAATAATGAAGATCGAAGCATATATTTTCTAACTGTACTTTGTCCGCCTCCATTTTGGAAAAGTCGAGAATATCATTAATGATGGTGAGCAGTAGCTCACTCGAATTACGGCCCGTTTTAACAAGGTGTCTTTGCTCTAAAGTAAGAGGGGTATCTCGAAGTAGTCCTAAAATACCTACAATCGCATTCATAGGAGTACGAATTTCGTGACTCATCGTAGCAAGGAAGCCTGATTTAACTCTATTAGCTGATTCTGCATCACGTCTTGCCTGTTGTAGGTTGAACTCATGATCTTTTTGAGCCGTTATATCTCGTATAAAAGCTGTAAACATAAGTGTATCAGCCAGATCTATTTTTGAAATAGATATGTCAATAGGAAAATTGTGACCATCCTTGTGTTTCGCTGTCAACTCTACACGTTGTCCCAAAACTGGGCCTTCACCTGTAAGTATGTATTTAAGCATACCTTGTATATGGGCTTCACGCATTTCATCAGGAATAATGAAATCTACAATAGGCTGTCCTACAATTTCGTCATATTGCCAACCAAATGTTTGTTGAGCAACCTCATTATAATCACTGACTCGTCCATCTTGATCAATGGTAATAATGCTATCTAATGATGATGAAAGTATAGCTTTGTTTTTTGCTTGACTACTATGAGTAGCCTTAAGAGTGTTTTTTAATTTAGCTTCACGGGATTCTTGTTCGTGCATTAATGTACGGAGATCGTTAGCGGAATGAGATAAAAGTAACATTTCTCTACTAGTGACAGATGAAGAATGCATAAGCATTGGCAGGGTTTTATCTGTTGATAACTTTGTAAGGTATTTTATAATTCGTCTAAGAGGTTTTATTGTTAACCAATAAATGCTGTCTCTTATACACATCTGACGCTGCCGACGATCTAGTCTGTGTAGATC
>CAJXPP010000236.1 GCA_913058195.1 uncultured Gammaproteobacteria bacterium
ATATAGTTGTTGGCCAGTCCGATAAAGAGGGGATACGAAGTATAGATTCCTTATCGGGTGCAACAGTGACGGTGATGGTTGTTAATGAAGCTATTATGCGTTCGGCAAAGAAAGTGGCTAGTTTAGTCGGTATTATTGATTTGCCTAATACAGCAACTGTTTTACCGGCAATAGTCAAAACAAATATATTTGAAAAATCTGATTGGCAACAATTGACTGGTGATGGCTCTATACGTCATTTAAAGCTTCAGTACGCTGAGGTTGATAAGGCATTTGAAGGTACTGAGGCTGAGTGGGAGGGGAAGGATGAAAGTCGGGGGCTTAACTTATTTACAGAGATGTATTACGCCCCACTTAATATTCCAACAATCGGTAAAAACCTATTAGGTGAAAGCGAATTTAATTGGTTAATGAGTGAACTGAGTCCAGGTGATCAAGCAATTGCTGTTATGGGTAATGGTGAGTATTCATTTAGGGGTAATGGCTTCGTTCGCGGCGGTATTTTTGACCGATTCCAAGTACATCAAGAAGAAAAAGCCATTATTTTTCGTGACACTGACTATTACCGGATCAACGATATTTTCATTGATAGCGCTCCAAAATTTAGTGAGAAAGTCATATTTATCATTCGTGATAAGGCGAAATTTGATATCGGTGCACCGTGGCAAGTTGAGCTTCTCGTACGACGTCAAATTGGTGCCTTAGACAGTTTATTTACACGATTCTTCGGTGACTATCAAACACTTGAGCAGTACATTGAACGACCTATCCAGCCTATTTATGTTGAACCAGAACAGGAAGCATTATGGGTATCTGTTTGGCGTAATAAAGTGTTTCAAATAGCAGTATTAGTGACTGGCTTAGTGATGTTATTCACCGTTATTATTCTGCAAGATTATTTAGACAAACACCCTAAGTTCTTACGTTTATTTAGAAAAACATTCCTTGTTTATACGGTTTTCTTTATTGGCTGGTACTCATTAGGCCAGTTATCCATCGTTAATGTATTTACATTTGTCTTTGCCGCGACAGGTGATTTTAAGTGGGATACATTCTTACTCGATCCCATCATGTTCATCATGTGGGGTTTTGTAGCCATGACTTTGCTGTTGTGGGGCCGTGGGGTTTTTTGTGGCTGGTTATGTCCCTTTGGTGCATTGCAAGAGCTGATAAATGAAATTGCCCGAAAATTCAAAGTAAAACAATTTGTTGTGCCATTCGCACTTCATGAACGCCTTTGGGCAGTGAAATATCTTATTTTATTAGCATTGTTTGCTGTTTCATTAGAGTCCATGAGTGAAGCTGAACGATATGCTGAAATCGAACCATTTAAGACCGTCGTAATGTTGAAGTTTCAACGTGAATGGGGCTATGTGTTATATGCCTCAATCCTATTATTCATGTCAATTTTCACTAATAAAGTGTATTGCCGTTATATCTGCCCATTGGGTGCAGCATTAGCCATTCCCTCTAAATTCCGCTTGTTTGATTGGCTTAAACGCCGCAAAGAATGTGGCACACAATGTCAGGTGTGTGCTCAAGAATGTGAAATCCAGGCTATTCATCCTACTGGTGAAATCAATGCCAATGAATGCCACTGGTGCTTGGATTGCCAAGTTACCTATCACGATGAACAAAAATGCCCCCCCTTACTACGAAAATATAAAAAACAGCACAAAATGGATGGTTCATTGAGTGCGATACCTGTTGTAGAAGTAAAAAGTTAATTTTAAATAGATTGTCCCTAATAACTGGAGAACAACAATGATAGATAATAAAGATAAGAATCTTCCTGTCATTGACACTGATGATGTCAATGCAAGTGAACATGTAAAGATGAGTCGACGCTTATTTCTAGGTGGTTCAACTGCAATGGTTGGTGCTGTCGGTGCCATTGGTGCCGGGATTGGAACTATAATGTCATCACCTGCTTTAGCTGATGATCATAAATCAACTGCGGTTCATTCTGTTGGTCCTGGTGAGCTAGATGAATATTATGGTTTTTGGAGTGGAGGTCATTCTGGTGAAGTAAGAATTATCGGTGTGCCATCTATGCGTGAGTTAATGCGTATACCTGTATTTAATGTTGATAGTGCAACAGGTTATGGCTTAACGAATGAAAGTAAAGAAGTCTTAAACCATACATCTCATCTTGCGGGTGATTCGCATCACCCTCATATGAGCATGACCGATGGTCAATATGATGGCAAGTACGTCTTCATAAATGATAAATCAAATAGCCGTGTAGCGCGTATTCGTTGTGACATTATGAAAACGGATAAGATTGTTCAAGTGCCAAACGTTCAAGCTATTCATGGTCTTCGCGTACAAAAAGTACCGCATACAAAATATGTATTTGCAAATGCCGAATTTGTTATTCCTCATCCAAATGATGGTAGCAATATGGATAATACGGAAGCGTATTACACCATGTTCTCTGCAATTGATGCTGAAACTATGACGGTCGCTTGGCAGGTTATTGTCGATGGTAATTTGGACAATACTGATGCTGATTACACCGGTAAGTATGCATTCTCAACCTGTTATAACTCACCAGGTGAAGGCCTTGATTTAGCTGGCACGATGCGTAATGAGCGTGATCACTTAGTAATCTTTAATATTGAGCGTATTGAAGCTGCCGTTAAAGCAGGTAACTTCCAGAAACTTGCTGGTTCTGATGTACCTGTTGTTAATGGCCGTATAGGTTCGGATTTAACGGCTTATGTTCCTGTACCGAAAAGCCCTCATGGCATTAACACTGCTCCAGGAGGTAAGTATTGTGTAGTTAATGGTAAATTATCTCCTACAGTCTCTATGTTAGAAATTGCTAAATTTGATGATTTGTTTGCCGGTACAATTGAACCGCGTGACACCATCGTTGCAGAAGTTGAATTAGGTCTAGGTCCTTTACATACAGCTTTTGATGGCCGTGGTAATGCTTATACAACTTTGTTTATCGATAGTCAGATCTGTAAATGGAATATCGAGAAAGCAATTGCATTTTATAATGGTAATGGCGAAAAAGGCTCTTATATTGAACAAAAACTAGATGTTCATTATCAACCAGGTCACAATCACACAACTATGGGTGAGACTCGAGATGCTGATGGTAAATACTTAATTTCTCTATGTAAATTCTCGAAGGACCGCTTCTTACCTGTTGGACCATTACACCCTGAAAATGATCAATTGATTGATATTTCTGGTGATGAAATGAAACTAGTTCATGACGGCCCAACCTATGCTGAACCACATGACTGTATGATGGTTCACCGTAGTAAAGTGAAACCTGCCAAGATTTGGACCCGTGACGATCCCTATTTTGCTACAACACGTGCTATCGCTGAAAAAGATGGTGTGACACTAGAAGCAGATAATAAAGTGATTCGTGATGGTAATAAAGTCCGTGTTTATATGACGTCTGTTGCACCTACATATGGCATGACCGAGTTTAATGTCAAACTAGGCGATGAAGTAACTGTTGTTGTTACAAACTTAGATATGATCGAAGATGTAACTCATGGCTTCTGTATGGTAAACCATGGCGTACAAATGGAAGTTGGTCCTCAGCAAACTGCTTCTATTACTTTTATGGCTGATAAAGTTGGCGTACAGTGGTTCTACTGTAACTGGTTCTGTCATGCATTACATATGGAAATGCGTGGTCGCATGTTGGTTTCAGCTTAATCTACTTTTGATAATAACGTAAACTAAAACTAACCCGGCCCTGTGATTTCAGGGTTGGGTTTTTTACGGAATATTTATGAAAATACTACTAGCCTGCAT
>CAJXPP010000237.1 GCA_913058195.1 uncultured Gammaproteobacteria bacterium
AGTTATTACAGAAGCTTGATTTAACTGATAATTATTTAGGGAAAAGTGAAACAGAACGTTTTGCATTACTGGTTAAATTATTAAATATCAAATCATCACCGCAGATTACTAATAATTTAGCATTAACAGAAAATACAGCTGAAACTTTTGCTGTATTTAAATTAATGAAACGTTTAATGGGGCAAATCAGTGATGATACGTTCGGTACTTATGTTATCTCGATGACACATGAAGCTAGCCATATTTTAGAAGTATTATTACTGGCTAAATTTGCTGGGTTATGTGGTAAAACGATTGATGGCGATTGGTTCTGTGATATTAAAGTTTCGCCATTGTTTGAAACCATAGCCGATTTAGCTCGCATTGAAGATGTGATGATAAACCTGTTGGATGAGCCTCTTTATAGAAGCCTGTTAACGGCATCAGGAGACTTACAAGAAGTAATGTTAGGTTATTCTGACTCATGCAAAGATGGTGGTATTTTGGCATCAGGGTGGAGCTTGTATAAAGCTCAACGCAGTATTGCTAAGCTAACAGGCAGTCGTAATGTAGAATGTCGCATGTTTCATGGTCGAGGCGGCACCATTGGTCGCGGGGGCGGTCCAACATATCAAGCTATTAAGGCTCAGCCTGCATCGACTGTTGATGGTCAAATTAAATTCACGGAACAAGGTGAAGTACTGTCGTATAAATATAGTAATAGTGAAACTGCAGCATATGAGTTAGGTTTAGGCGTGTCTGGATTATTGCATGCGATGACTAATCATACGTCGAAATCTGCTGAATATAGAGACATGATGGAACAATTTGTTCAACTTGGTGAACAGAGTTATCGTGAGCTAACTGAACAGTCAGATGGGTTCTTAGATTATTTCTACGAAGCTACGCCTGTATCTGAAATAGGCATGATGAATATTGGTTCAAGACCATCACATCGTAAAAGTGGTGACCGTTCTAAAAACTCTGTTCGTGCAATTGGTTGGGTGTTCTCATGGGCGCAATCACGTCAAACATTACCTGCTTGGTATGGAATTGGTAGTGCCTTAGAAACATTATGTGAAGGCAATGATGATAACTTTGAGTTATTGCAAAAGATGTATCACAACTGGGAATTTCTTCGCGCGCTGTTCAGTAATACACAAATGGCATTATCAAAAGCCGATATGGGTATTGCCGAACAATATGCGACTTTGTGTAAAGACTCTGTAGTTGGTTCGCAGGTGTTTTCTGTTATTAAAACTGAGCATGAACGCACGGTTAAATGGATTACTAAATTAACGGGGAGTAATAACTTATTGGAAGATAACCCAACATTCGCATTATCGTTTGAACGCCGTAATCCCTATTTAGATCCACTTAACTATATTCAAATCGAATTATTGAAGCGCTTTCGTGAAGAAGGAAAATCTGATGCTCAGCGTGAGTATTGGCGTGCACCTTTATTGCGTACTATTAGTGCTATTTCAACGGGCATGAGAAATACAGGTTAGTTATTCACCTTAAAAGCTATTTAGATGTTGGTACTCATAATTTTTTTTAATTAGAAATCTACGCTGCCGCTAGGCGTTCATTTCATTTTTTCCACACAAAAAATGAACGTTAGTTATGCCTGTTTTTATCACAGTTTATTTTTATATTTAAAGTTCCATTCTTGCTTCTACTCAATAAAACACATATGGATGTCTCGAACTAGTTCAACACCAACAACAGTAAAGCAAGCAATGTGGGTAACGCTTGAACAAACACAATACGTTTATTAACGGTTATCCCACTAAAGTTGCCAGCAATAGCGATACAGCTTTAAAAAAACAATAAAATAGCTGTGCCTTGGCTGCTCATAATAAGCCCCCAAACAAGCCCCGCAGCTAGAAACCCATTATATAAGCCCATATTGGCTGCTAATGCTTTTGATTGTTCAGTATAGGACTCACTTAGCTTGAAGGTTCTTCTGCCCAGTGGTGTCGTCCATAAAAACATTTTAAGCACTAAAAAATAGCTGTGCAGCAAGGCGATGAATAGAATTAGAACATGGGGGGTAATGAGTAGGACTGAGTTAGCTTACTCATCATTATTTTGATAACCATGCGGATAAGCCCAGCCATAACCCCAGCGAAATGAGGTCGGCCAATAGGGCGAACCACCGACACGAACACCTGATAACATTAGTTCAGCAATAATAGGCTCACCGACTGCGGCAACACATTGCTTTAGAGCTAAATCAGCCTCTAAGCGTTGTTGGTAGCTTCCCCCTTGCCAATATGCTCGATCATGTTCCGTGCAACAAGATAACCACAACTGTTGCTGTTTAATTGTGCCATCTGGAAATGCACTGCAACCATCTGATGTGAACGGCTTGATTTCTTCAGCATTTATGTTGGCTACAAATAGCGCTAATAGACTCACTAAAATTAACTTGTTCATTGCTCAGTTAAATGTACAACTCGTTGAGTAATAAACATTATCAGTAATACTGCAATGCCAAATACATACAGCCCTGCATGGATCTGAATAGTGGCGATAACACCGAGTTTGACTGTCACAATTAGCATGGCAACGACCATGACATCCAACATTGCCCAACGACCATAATCATGCATCATATGCAGTAATTTCTTCCGACGCTTAGGATGAGTGGTGCTGGGATGAAGTAAATTAAACAGTAGGGCAATTTTAGCAACAGGGATAATAATGCTAAAGAAGGCAATGAGAATGAATAGAAATAGCTGACCATCTTGTAGTAATTTCCAGATACCAGAAATGACTGAGAATGAATTGTCAAACAGTATAAATTGAGTGATTGTCATCATAGGCATCACAAAGCCAGCGGCTAGTAATAATGAGGTTATTACTAACAGCCAACGTAATGCGATGACATTATGGATAATCGGTTTAGTCACTGTCTTTGGCTGAATCTACACGATCTTTTTTGGCAACATAACGTGGTTTATCAGCATTCTTTTTATTTTTAGATTTTGCTTTGTTCATTTTAGACTTAGGTTCTAGCCCTTTTATTTTGCCGACAGGTAACTGGGTGTCTAAATGAAACTCAATTCGTTCCAGATTCTTTAAATCATGATGTTCGACTAAATTGATAGCGGTACCGACTTGATCACCACGACCTGTACGACCAATACGGTGAATATAAATTTCACCTTTAAAGGGCACATCGTAGTTAATGACATGGCTAATATTCGTTAAGTCTAAACCACGTGCAGCCACATCTGTAGCAACCATAACCTTAACTTGGCCGGTACGGAATTTTCGGGTTTTATCTAGACGAACGGCTTGGTCGAAATCACCATGCATCACTTGGGCTGAAACATTGCGAGATTGTAACCACTCGGTAATTTCTTCAGCACGCTCACGTTTATTACAAAATACTAAGGCGCTACTGCACTCATCTTTGTTGATGGTTGCCAGTAATAAAGCCTGTTTATGTTCTTTATTATCCGCATAGTAAATTGTTTGGGAAACTTGTTCTGATTTTTCATTCGCAGCATGAATTTGAATTACTTCAGCATCTTGCAATAATTCTTCTGCAAAGATCTCTACGCCGCTACCTGCCAGTGTGGCAGAGAATAAACAAGCCTGAAAACCATCAGCAATAGTGGCGAGTAAGGCTAATACATCAGGACTTTGGCCCATATCGAGCATACGATCGGCTTCATCAATAATCACCATATCGATGTCTGATAAATCAATAGCTTCATCAGAGACTAAGTTTAATAACTGTCTCTTATACACATCTGACGCTGCCGACGATCTACTCT
>CAJXPP010000238.1 GCA_913058195.1 uncultured Gammaproteobacteria bacterium
CGAGATCATGCCTAGTCTCGTGGGCTCGGAGATGTGTATAAGAGACAGGGCCAAATGAGCCTGTATATGCTTCTAGCTCATGACCTTCATGTGTGAAACCATTTTTAGTTTGAATCGATAAAGCACCACCCAGAGTATTCAAACCAAACAGCGGATTAGAACCAGGCATTAAATTCATGCTCGCGATGGCTGATTCAGGAATTAGTTCAAAGTTAACCGCATCACCAAACGGCTCGTTGACACGAACACCATCCACATAGGCAGACAGGCCCTGAGAATTACCTACGAGAGGTGATGACGTAAAACCTCGATATTTCAAGTCAGGTTGAAAGGGGTTGTTTTGAGCTGAATTAATGCTAACACTACCTAGCGTTTTATTCATAAAGTCAGATAAATCGAGCGCCTGAACTCGTTCCACATCTTCTGATGTCGCTGATTGCACATTGCTGGCAATCATATCAGCAGGTAAACCAACACCATGTAAAGGGGTTGTTCCAATGACTTCGATGTTACTTAATTCAACACTGTCTTCAGCAGCTAAAGCATTTCCAGTCATGAGTGCTGTTGTCAGCATTAATGATAGTGCTTTGCGTTTGTGATTTATATACATACTGGATATTTCTCTCTCGTTATTATTATCAAACTATGTAGAGCAATTCTAATGCCAACAACATCTTTGTATAATTATCAAAAACTTAACAAAGAAAAGCTCATGGCTTAAAACTAATTGGCTATATACAACCAATCAGAGCGGCTATTAACAACCAGTTAAAACCATCTGAGTTTATTATGAAGGCTAACTACATGACCAATGATTACCAAGGTGGGTGCCACAGGCTGTTCGCGTTCGGCAACACTTGGTAGCTCAGATATAGTACTCACCCACACTTTTTGCTGAGCCGTTGTACCTTGTTGAACCAATGCTGCTGGTGTATCTGCCGGCATTCCATGTTCTAGTAGCTGATGACTTAAAGTGGGTAGTCCAGCTAATCCCATGTAAACCACCACTGTCTGATTAGTTTGAACGAGTGCAGACCAGTTTAAGTCTAGTTCACCTTGTTTAAGCTGTCCTGTCACAAAAATACAGCTTTGAGAGTAGTCTCGGTGAGTAAGAGGAATACCAGCATAAGTAGAACAGCCTGATGCAGCGGTAATACCTGGTACAACTTGAAAAGAAATTTTTTCAGATGCTAAGGTTTCAATTTCTTCACCACCTCGTCCAAAAATAAAAGGGTCGCCACCTTTAAGTCGTAATACACGTTTTCCTAATTTGGCATGTGTTACTAATAATTGGTTGATTTCCTCCTGACGTACGGCATGCCATTCACGCTGCTTACCTACATAGATTTGCTCAGCTTCGCGGCGAACTAAATCTAACACTTCCTTACTCACTAGGCGGTCATAAAACACCACATCAGCTTGCTGCATTAAACGTAAAGCTTTAAAAGTCAGTAACTCAGGATCACCCGGTCCAGCCCCTACTAAATAGACTTCGCCTTGCTGTAATTCATCAGTCTTACTTTGTTCTAGTAACGCATTTAATGCCTGCTCAGCTTGCTTATCCCTACCTGCCAAAACATGATCGGCGACCCTACCTTGCAGAATGTCTGACCAAAACCTTCGTCGCATAGCTAATGTCGGTAGTTTAGCTTTCACATTCTCTCGATAACGTCCAACCAAAGTCGCTAAATTACCATAACTTGGTGGTATTAATGTTTCAAGACGCGCCCTAAGTTGTCTGGCTAGTATCGGTGACTTTCCCCCGCTAGAAACGGCAACAATCATAGGCGAACGATCTAAAATAGACGGTAAAATAAAATCACATAATTCGGTATTGTCAGCAACATTAACTAAAACATTATTTGCTTTTGCATGGTCATACACGCGTCGATTTATGTCCTCACTGTCAGTAGCTGCAACGACCAAAAATATTCCTACTAACTGCGTTTCATCAAACACTGTGTTTAAGTGTGTAAGTTTATTTTCATCAAGCAAATTTTGTGTGGCAGCTGAAAGTTCTGGAGCCACAATAGTAACTGATGCATTTGCTTTTAATAACAATCCTGCTTTCCGTGCTGCAACCTCACCAGCACCAACAACTAAACAATTTCGATCTTTAAGATCAACAAATAATGGTAAATATTCCATCTAACTTCTTTATTTTAGTGGTAAAACAAGGCCTTGTAATACAAAGCCATCATTTAAATTTTGAACTACAGCGACAACACTAATCTGGTCAAGATCCCATTGTTCATCGATAGCTAGTTCAGTAAGGACATCGCTCTCGCCGTTATTATCAAGCTCAATAGGCCCTATCCATCTCCTTACTAAATTTTGGTGATTGAACAAGACCCCAGCATTATCTCCACCGTAGACTTTATTCGTAATATTATCTTCTATAATGGCTAAATATAGTTTTGAATACTGTCGATTTTCATCACTCTGGATATTTACCTGACTTTGTATTTCTAATTGTTCTGTACTTAAATCTACTTTAAGTGATATCGAGGCTTCTGCTTCAAACCCGTTTACAGCCTTAATGACTTTTTTTGCATGCTTTTTCCAGTTATGGACTACTTCGCCACTAATAATAAATTCAGGTGTGTAAACACTTTGATATAAATTTAACTGTGCTAGCTGACGTTGGCGATCTGAATATTCTGACTTGGCATATTTATCTACCCAGCCTTTTTTATCATTAAGGTAGTCGATGTGAAAGCCCAACACGATCACATTGTCTTCTGTTACTCCTTCGTGTGGCAATTTCTCTACCCAGTGATCAGCGGCAGGACATAATCCACAGCCTTCAGAAGTGAATAGTTCCAACACAGCAAGCTGCTTTTCACCACTTTGAGCTTGCCATTGATGGGCAATTACAAGGTTAGGCAATAATAATAATAACAATAGATAGTGCTTAAGATGGGACATAATCAAGTACCTTCAGTTTGAGAGGCTTCTGTTTCTGAGAGTGGTTTATTGTCTGTAGAGTTCCGGTGATGTGCATCGGATATAACGGCCAGCTCTCGCATGACAGAGGTAGCATAACTACCTGCCGGTAAGAAGAAACTTAATTCTAACTGATTATCAGCCATAAACTGCCAATTAAAATTATCAGGAAATAAGCGTAAAGCTCGCCTTTCCTGATTTAATCCTTGTTTTTCCAGTGCTTGTTGCCATTGCTGCCAGTCTACTAAAGTAGACTGTTCTATAGCTAAACAATCACTGGTAGTCGACAAAGAACCTCGCCCCCACATAGGGCCTGTAGGGTGAATATCCATTGAGACTATGCGTTCGGTCAATTCAGTGTCAATATTTTCAACATTAAATAGGCTTGCTTTAGTACCGGATAACAACATCACATCACCAGATAACCCTGTATTCCAGTTTTGCTCTTCTATACGGGCTGCTAATACCAAGTTGAATAACCACGAACGTGCTGCAGATAAATAAATACTTTTTTGGTTACGTTTTCGGGGTACTTTGCCGGTAGAAAACCAAAAATCTGCTCGTTGTAAATTACCACCATGATGGCCAAACCGCTGTTCAGCAAAATAATTAGGTACACCCTGAAGCTGGATTTTATTAAGCGCTTGCAACCAAGATGATTTATCACCTTCAACATTTGTTAATCGTAACCTGAAATGATTTCCTGAAAGTACGCCGCGCTTCAATTTTTTTCCATGACGTGTTTTGTCAATGATTTGCACATCTTCGGTCTCAAAGTCAGACCAATTC
>CAJXPP010000239.1 GCA_913058195.1 uncultured Gammaproteobacteria bacterium
CGAGATCATGCCTAGTCTCGTGGGCTCGGAGATGTGTATAAGAGACAGAAATTCAACAGCTAACTAAGATTGACCCATGGTTCTTAGTACAAGTTCAAGAAATCATCGATATTGAAAATGACTTGAAGTCACACTCTTTATCGTCAATTGACGAAGCCCAAATGCGTGCACTGAAACGTAAAGGCTTCTCTGATTCGCGCATGGCTAAATTGCTACATAAAACTGAAAAACAATTTCGGCAACATCGCCATGACTTAAATGTTCGTCCTGTTTATAAACGTGTTGATACCTGTGCAGCCGAGTTCTCAAGTGACACGGCGTATATGTATTCAACCTATGATCAGGAGTGCGAAGCAAACCCAACTGATCGTGATAAAATCATGATTCTAGGTGGTGGCCCAAACCGTATCGGTCAAGGTATTGAGTTCGATTACTGTTGTGTACATGCTGCTTTAGCATTACGTGAAGACGGTTATGAAACGATTATGGTTAACTGTAATCCTGAAACGGTTTCAACAGATTACGATACATCAGATCGCCTATATTTCGAGTCATTAACACTTGAAGATGTATTAGAGATTGTGGCTCTAGAAAAACCTAAAGGTGTGATTGTGCAATACGGTGGTCAAACACCACTTAAATTAGCACGTGCACTCGAAGCAGCAGGTGTACCGATTATTGGTACTTCACCTGATGCGATTGATCATGCGGAAGATCGTGAACGTTTCCAACAGATGGTTGAAAAACTTAATTTGTTACAACCACCTAACCGTCTTGCGTTCTCAGCTGATTCTGCTGCGGCACAAGCAGCTGAAATTGGTTATCCATTAGTAGTACGACCTTCTTATGTATTAGGCGGACGAGGTATGGAGATTGTTTATAACGAAGAAGAATTGAATCGTTATATGAAAACAGCCATCTCAGTATCAAATGATTCACCAGTATTATTAGATCGCTTCTTAGATGATGCGATTGAAGTGGATGTTGATGCGATTTGTGATGGTAAAGACGTCTTAATTGGCGGCATTATGGAACACATTGAGCAAGCAGGGGTTCACTCAGGTGATTCAGCATGTGCATTACCTTCATACAGCTTAAGTGAAGAAGTCCAAGACCGTATGCGTGAGCAGGTGCGTCAAATGGCTTTAGAGCTTGGTGTGGTTGGTTTGATGAATACGCAATTTGCGATTCAAGGCGAAAAAATCTATATTCTTGAAGTCAACCCACGTGCTTCGCGAACTGTTCCTTATGTATCTAAGGCGATTGGTGTGCCATTAGCTAAAATTGGTGCACGTTGTATGGCTGGTCGTAGCTTAGTTGAGCAAGGTGTAACAGAAGAAGTGATTCCTAAATACTACTCAGTTAAAGAGGCTGTATTCCCATTCATTAAATTCCAGGGTGTTGATCCAATTCTTGGTCCAGAAATGAAGTCTACGGGCGAAGTAATGGGTGTTGGTCGTAGTTTTGGTGAAGCATTTGCGAAGTCACAATTGGCAGCTAGTGTGGTATTACCAACTGGTGGTAAAGCCTTCATCAGTGTTCGAGGGGTTGATAAGGAATCAATTAGTACGATTGCTAAAGACCTAGTTAATTTAGGTTTTGAACTGCTTGCAACTCGCGGTACTCAAAAAGTATTGAATGATGCAGGCGTCGCATGTGAACATGTCAACAAAGTAGCTGAAGGTCAGCCTCATATCGTTGATATGATCAAAAATGATGAGATTAGCCTAATTGTGAACACGACTGAAGGCCGTCAATCTGTAGCTGATTCTACTGAAATTCGTCGTGCAGCATTGCAACACCAAGTTAACTACACCACAACATTGGCAGCAGCTCGTGCAACCTGCCAAGCATTAAATAGTAAAGATAATGACACGGTAAATTGCTTACAGTCATTACATGGAGAACTAAACTAATGGCAGTGCCAATTACATTAAATGGATCAGATGATCTTAAAGATGAGTTAAAACATTTAAAATTTACCGCTAGACCTGAAGTGGTTGCTGCGATTTCTGAAGCGCGTGCGCATGGCGATTTAAAAGAAAATGCTGAATACCATGCTGCTAAAGAGCAACAGAGCTTTATTGAAGGCCGTATTCAAGAGCTTGAAGGCGTACTATCTAATGCACAAATCATCGATCCAACGACATTGCCGCATGATGGGCGCGTTGTCTTTGGTGTAACGGTTGATTTACTTAATATTGATAATGATGACGAAGTAACTTACCAGTTAGTGGGTGATTATGAATCTGATATTAAGAAAAATCGTATCGCTATTTCATCTCCTATTGCACGTGCGATGATTGGTAAAGAAGTCGATGACATTGCAACAGTGAAAGCGCCAAGTGGTGCTATCGAGTATGAGATTGTCGCTATAAGGTATGAAGGCTAGTTTGGCTTCAGAAAGGCTATTACTTACCCTCTGGGTGGGAAGTCTATGTGCTATTGGTTACCTTGCGGTACCGATGGCTTTTGCTACCTTAAATGATGTTACTTTAGCAGGGGATTATGCGGGAAAGTTATTTTCTGCTGTCAACTATCTTGGTCTTGCTGCTGGTTCTGTATTAATTATTAGTAAATTAATAGTGCATGGAAAAGGTGTTTTAAACTCGTGGCGGTTCTGGGTTCTGCTGACAATGTTTACGTTAACAGCTGTGTTTGTTACATATCTACAGCCTGAAGTGGCATTAGTTAAACAACAAATGCATGATGATACTAATTTAGTAGAGCAGTTTTCTCTATTACATAGTATTAGTAAAAACCTCTATTTATTCATTAGCTTGTTAGGGTTAGCCTTAGTAGTTAGTTCTGACAAAGTTGAGTCTTAAAACGATGGCTAGAAGTAAATCAAGTAATGACTGGCTACAAGAACATTTTGATGATCATTATGTCAAAATGGCTCAAAAAGCAGGCTATCGCTCACGTGCGACATTCAAATTAGAAGAAATCGATAAAAAAGATAAATTAGTTCGACCAGGTATGGCTGTGGTAGATTTAGGATCCGCGCCGGGTGGTTGGTCTGATTATGCTTTACGTAAAATGAATGAAAAAGGGACTGTAGTTGCTTTAGATATTTTGCCTATGACGCCATTGACCGGTGTGCACTTTATCGAAGGTGATTTTAGAGAAGATTCTGTATTAGTTGAACTGAATGATGTATTAAATGGTCAACAAATAGACCTTGTATTATCAGATATGGCCCCCAATATAACTGGTGTAAGTTCAATTGATCAGCCGACTAGTATGTATCTGGTCGAATTAGCACTGGATTTTGCTTTGACGAATTTAAGCAAGGATGGCTGTTTTTTAGTAAAAGTATTTCAAGGCGAAGGCTTTGAACAGTATATGAAGGCAATGCGAAATGGCTTTAAAAAAGTGATTACACGCAAGCCAGATGCCTCAAGACCTCGAAGTCGAGAAGTATATTTATTAGGCCGTGGCCTAAAATAGAATTGGTTACTTAGGAGTAACAGTAAAGTGAATGACATGATGAAAAACATCGTTTTATGGGTAGTTGTAGCCATGGTGCTGATGTCGGTGTTTAATAACTTCGGCCCTCAAAAAGCGAAACAAGGAGAGATCGACTATTCCACATTTATTTCTAATGTGAAGAATGGCGCAGTCTCTAAAGTCGACATTCAAGGACCTGTCTCTTATACACATCTCCGAGCCCACGAGACTAGGCATGATCTCGT
>CAJXPP010000240.1 GCA_913058195.1 uncultured Gammaproteobacteria bacterium
AAATCTGTGTGTTTTTTGCCACAAACTAGCTGTGTTGCTGATGATTTTATCCAGTTAAAGCTTGTTACTGAGACTTCTGTTGCCGTTTGCTTCTTTAGTGTGGATGGCTATTTAGCTTTAAAATTATAGAAATGTAGCACCGCCCTACCGCAGAGTTTGTTAGCCTGACAACTACTAATTACAGCTGTAAATACCAACATTTTAATCGTGTTGACTCGAACTATCTATTCAATCTGGATTATAGCCCTCTATATAGTAGAGGGTTGGTGCTAATTTCTAATAAGATTGTACTGCTATATAGTTTGTTCGGAGCATAACAATCTGTATGCAATGGCTTAATGTTAGTGGTGGTGTACTGAAAAAAAGAATTAGCGATTAAACCATGCATTAGCCTTGGCCAATAAAAAAGCCCCAGCACTAAAAAATGCTGGGGCCTAAATATTTTAATGGTGGCTCGACCTGGAATCGAACCAGGGACACAGGGATTTTCAATTCAAAAGACCTGGTGTGTTGCAACGTCATAAAATACATCGCTACCACCCTGTTAATGCTTTATGTAGCGTATTTTATAAAAATAATAACATCATTCTAAATACCTTGATATACTCTTTTTTCACTGGAAAAAGTTACACTAGAGTTACATTGAGGAATATCATGGATAAGAAATTTAACTTTACCCAAGCACGAATCAAAGATCTTCCACCTCCTGCACAAGGTCGCTTTGATTACTTAGATACAGAGATCACAAAGCTGGTATGCCGAGTTAGTAGTACGGGTAATAAGTCCTTTATTGTTACTAAGCGGGCTGATGGAAAGTTAAAAAATATTACTATTGGCAAATTTCCTGATGTATCAGTAACGGAAGCAAGAAAGAAAGCTCAAACCATCTTAACTGAATTGAATGCTGGTATTGACCCAACTGCGGCAAAGCGCAAGAAGAAGATTGAGAAAACACTGTTAGTTGATGTATTGGAACTATATCTTGCAGATCGTGACTTGAAACCATATACAATTAAAGACTACCGATACAAATTGAAACTAGGCTTTAGTGATTGGCTCAACAAAGCCATTAATAGCATCACAGAAGACATGGTTCTTAAGCGCCAGAAGAAGATAAGTAAAACAGGAAAGACCACTGCCAATACAACTATGCGAGTATTACGCCTAACCTTGAACTATGCTGTTGCTGTAGGCATGATTGAAAGTAACCCTACCAGTATCTTAAGCAAAGCGAGGCTGTGGCATAAGAATAATCGTAAAGATAGAGTTATTCCTAGCAATCAATTACAAGCGTGGTATCAAGCAGTTGAAGTATTGCCAAATCAAAGAGCAAAAGTGTATCTGTTGATGGCTTTATATATGGGATTTCGTAGTAGTGAGTTACTAACCCTAGAATGGTCGCACGTTGATATGAAGGAAAAGTACATCACGCTGCTCGATACTAAAAATGGTACTAATCATCGATTACCGATACCAGAATCACTGATCCCATTCATTATTGACTTAAATGATATTACAGGCACTTCTCAATGGGTGTTTGCAGGCAACAATCCAATATCACCAATGGCAGTACCAGCCAAGCCAATTAGATCTGTCACAGCCTCTTGTGGAGTGGAGTTCAGTCCACACGATTGCCGTCGAACTTTCGCAACCATTGCCGAAGCAGTTAACTTACCTATGAGCATGATCAAGCGACTAATGAACCACGTCACTACCAACGATGTAACAGGCGGTTATATCGTGACAGAGGAAGAAACATTGAGAGCAGCTATCAACAAAGTAGCTGATTATATTCAATCTCGAGTTACCGAAAAAGATAATGTCATACAGTTGCACGCCACCAAGGCTACACAATGAGCAATGAAGAAACTGAGATCGCTATGAGCATAGGTAGAGCTATTGCTAGTTCTTCCAAACTAAATACAGTTCAACTGTATGATCTAATCATGGAAAACAAGGATGTAGCGACGAAAGGTGACCTTATATTTTTACTCGAAAGAATGGGAAGGCCACCTGTTTCGCGTGAATCGCAAGAGCAAAGAAAATCAACATTAAAAAAACTAACATGCCACATGGAATTTAATAAAGAGCCGTGGAATGTAGATATTACAGCTGATTTCAATAAAACCACTAAAAGACTCATTCTTGAATGGTTAGATGCGCTTGTTCCTGAGAACAGGATTGAAAAAACACTAAAACGTGAATACCTAGAGGCATTAAAAGAGGCCGATAAAGGTATAACAACTAAGGCTGAATGTTTCAAAGCTATCTATCTTAAAGTTAAAAAAGATATTTTATCTTATGGCTAAAATTTAGATCCGAAAACTTTTGGTAGCTGGCAAGAGCGATACAAACCTCGATACTACTTCTCAAATGTCTGGGAATAACTCCAGACCTCTTAATCTAAGTTGAGGTAGTAATACATGAAAGAATTAAATGATTTGCTGACAGCAGTGGCGGCGGCACAGAAGTTAAATGTATCTGTTCGTACATTAGCGAACTGGAGAACCAGAGGTTGGCCAAAGATAGAGTATGTGAAGATCGGTCGTTGCGTTAGATATAGAAGATCAGCACTAGAAACTTACATTATTGACAACATTGCCAATGGGGCAAGGTAATGGGAGATTTAAAACGAAAAAAGTCGGTTGCGCTAACAACCGACTATAAAACAGATGAGAACAAATCCAATACTGCTTCAATGGACATTATACCTAATGTAGCAAGTCTTAAACAGGCTAATGCTGAGCAAGTGTTCGTCATTGCTTGCGATGCGAAGTTCCCGTTGGTCAACGTAAAAGGTAAGAAGCCATGGAAGGATGGATGGGTTGACACTCCAGCTACAATCCTCGACAAAGACGCCACCGGTTTTGGAGTACTAACTGGCCGTGAGATTCAGCCCAAACTGTTCATTCATGCACTCGACTTCGACACAATGGACGCCCAGCTGGCTGAACAAGCCTGGCAATACATGAGTGAAAGGCTTCCTGATTATCAGCTACTAAAGCGAATCGGACAGCCGCCGAAGTTCTTGATCCCATTCTTTACCGATGAAGCACATCAGAAGGAAGTATCTACTATCTTTGATGGCACTGATGTCGAATCTGGTGAGCTACTTACCAAGAATCAGTTAGAGATATTGGGTAAGGGTCAACAATTTGTGGCACATGGTATTCATCCTGATACCGGTAGTTCTTATGATTGGGGTGCTGGCGGTTATCCATGGGAACAGGATGTTGCCGATGCCCTATTTATCTCATGGAAAGATGTTCAAGAGATTAAACACGATTTCGAGGACATGTGTACCACTGGTGGTTTTATTCCCAGAGCTAAGAAAGAAATCCCTGTTGTAAGCAACAACACAGATGAGCATCAAAGAAAATCTCAAGAATATTACGAAGCAGCACTGACCAAATCTGTTAATGGCATTCTCGGGACACGCGAGGGCGAACGAAATAACGTACTTAATGCCAAGTCGTATTCCGTTCTAAAATATGCAAAAGCTGGTTTGCTGCCACTTGAAAGTACTATGAAGGCATTGATTGATGCTGGTGTATCAATTGGTCTTGCTATCGAAGAGGTTACCGCTACTGTTAATAGCGCATGGGACAAGGCTGTGGATTTGAAGGTTGTTGAGCCTGTGGTTATCCAAACTGCGAAGAACCATGGGTTCAGCCTAATACCGGCAA
>CAJXPP010000241.1 GCA_913058195.1 uncultured Gammaproteobacteria bacterium
ATCTACACAGAGTAGATCGTCGGCAGCGTCAGATGTGTATAAGAGACAGGCTAATAATGGCAGTGCATTTAAGCAGCTCTTATTATCCAATGACTCACGGTTATTCTCAGATAATCATGTATTAGCAAAACTAGACAAATCAAAATTCATTGAATCCTACCCTCAATTTATTTATGAAGTGAGAAATACAGTTGAAATGGGAGTAATCGAAATCACTTATAGCTCTAATCGCCCAGCTAAATTTTCGGGCTTTATGCGTGAAGGGTGCATTTATACCGTCAAGGGCAATCAGCACTCCACAGAGCTAAGTCATTACCCAATCCGCCCTAGTGATGGCTAACAATTCATTCAAGACGGGACCCCGTGCTTCGCACGGCGCCCCTTAACTCAGGCGTTAGAAGCCATTAATTACAAATGAAAGAAGATGATATTCGGAGTGTTATAGGTAAAGCGGCATTAGGTGCCTACGGTGGGTTATTAATTTTTATCCTGCTGGCCCAAGGCCCACTCGAAAGCAAAGTTGCTCCGATTATCGTTCTTCCCCTATTCGCCCATTGGACGTATAGCTTCATTACTAAAAAGGATATGAACGCTGGTGCTTACACAGTTAAAGCATCATGGCCATTCGAGGTAAGGCTAATACATTTTTTATTTAGCCTTTATATAACGTGGCACTTGGCCTCAGATTTTTCAATGTAAGGTTAGTTATGGCTCCTACGTTAGGTGCCATTCAACTTTGTAGACCAAGGAGTAAATCATGGCAAACGAGGGTTACCACGAACCAATCAATGAATTAACGGATGAAACGAGAGATATGCATCGGGCGATTACCTCGCTTATGGAAGAGCTGGAAGCAGTGGATTGGTACAACCAAAGGGTCGATGCCTGTAAAGACAGTGAGTTAAAAGCCATCCTCGCTCACAATCGCGATGAGGAAAAAGAGCATGCTGCAATGGTGCTTGAGTGGATTCGTCGCAAGGACCCCACCTTCGATAACGAGTTAAAGGATTACTTGTTCACTGAAAAGCCTATAGCTCATAAATAAATGCCACCAAATATAATCGTGCAAGTTCGCCTACGGCGGGACAGGTCATTACTGGCCAACCCCTTTACTCAGGCGTTAGGGTTCATGAAGAACCTTATAGCCATTTTCCTAATATTCTTGGCTGGGTGCTCTAATGAAGCTGACAGCGATAAAAGATATACAACACTTTTAACTGGCACTTGGAGTAGTGAATATACGTACGACGATGGAGCCATTAAATCCTATGGTGAGAAAACATACCATCAGGATGGCAGTGCCACAGGATTTATTTCAGACCAAAGACTGGTAGCAGATCAATATCTCGAGTTTCGACGTCAAGAGTATTCAAGCCAGTGGAAAATAGAAAATGGAGTTGTGGTCATTACCAACGTTAAATTTACTCCTCAAATTGAAGATTCAGACGCAGTGGTAATTAGAGATCAAATTCTTGAAATAAACGCGTATCAGGCCAGATTCAAAGCCTTCTCAGACGGAAGTACGTTTATAAGGTATAGAGTGAAAGATGAACCCTAAAATTGTTCAAGTTCGCCTTCGGCGGGGCTGGCCTTTTCAGAGCAGCCACTTAACCCTGGCATTGTGAGTCACTTGGGTTCTGCCAAGATTTCGCGCTATTAAGTTGATTGATGCTTGAGGCCGCAAGTATTTTGCTATATGGTTGATCGCTCAAATATCACGCAAGGAGTATGTAATGTCATCACCGCAGGAGTCTCAGTTGGTTCTGGGGCTGATCAATCTCAATAGCAAAGTGCAACGAAAGATCGGCGGGGCCTTGTCTGCGCATGGCCTTGGGGTATCGGAATACCTGGTTCTATCTCAGCTTTTTGAATCCGCAAATCACACTATGCGTCGGGTAGATCTGGCTGAAAAAGTTGGCTTAACCGCATCCGGCGTCACACGCTTGCTTAACCCGATGGAAAAGGTCGGGTTAGTTGAAAAAGTTTCAAGTTCACGTGATGCTAGAGTGAGCTTGGTTAAATTAACCTCAGCAGGTAGAAGGGTTTTTGAAGAAGCTGAAGTAACAATAAATCATGCTGCCGAGTCACTTATGGCTGTGCTCAATGCAAAGCAACAAAAAGATTTCGGCAAACTCATTCAAGCATTTGGGTAGATTGTTACGTTAAGCAAATGATACACAATTCGTCACATGGGACATTTGACCGGCTGCTCGGCTTTACTTTCGCACAGGGTGGCATTTTCTCAATTGCAGCTAACTCAGGCGTTATACGTCAGCTGAGATTCTTGTTCTGCCCAGTCACCGACTGACTTCATACTCAAAAGAGGGAGTAACCCTATGAAAAGAACATCAATAAACCCCACTGAATGGGGGCTCCAGTTCAGCTTCGATCAAGGCGAAATTGTAGAGGGTGCGAGTCGGTATCTTCGCTGCTCGGGCCAAATATCAGTAACGCCCGACTCCTCAAACGAATTAGGGGTAGCCGTTGTATCTCCGAATGAGATGCGTGGCCAGATCGAGTGTGCACTCGCGAACATTGATTCCATACTGGAAGCAGCCACTATGTCGCGTGCGAATATTGTCGCGCTGCGGTTTTTTACGACTGATATCGACAGCTTCCTCGAGAACTACGATGTGTACGCAACCTGGATCGCAGAAGCAGGTGTCCGACCGCCACAGAGCCTGCTTGGGATTCAACGGTTAGTCCTTCCGGAAGCCATGGTTGAAATAGAGGCCGATGCCGCCGCGTAAGAAATCCTTGGAGAGGGACTTTTGTTCCGGTTCGCGCTACGCTCTACAAAAGCACCTTCACTCAGGCCTTAGCAGCCAAAAATAGTCATTGGAGAAGGATCATGCAAGAAGAAAAAAGGCTCAAGTATTTGAGCGTAGCACTCTATGTATTTGGCGCTATTTTTATAGTAGGCGTCCCGGCAATGATGATGGTGATTTGGCCTTCAGGATGGAGCTGGTCTCCGGCACAACCGGAATATGAACAGATGATTATGGGGATTTATATAACATTGGGGGTATTTTTAATTCGCGCTGCGAAATGCCCAATGGAGAATGCAAGTCTCATCTGGTTCACCATTTGGTCAAGCATTGTTCACGCAGGAATCATGCTTGCACAGGCTCTCGTCGATGAAACCGAGCATGCAAATATGTTGGGTGATATACCGGCGTTATTTTTGGTGGCTTTTGTACTTTGGTATCTAATGCCTAAAAGCGATGCTGCGCATTAATAGGCCGTGAACAAGTTAATCAACTTCGCGACATGTGTGACGGACAGCATGAACGCGGCTCTTGCAGCAGGCTGGTACTTGAAGCGTTGGTCGTCATCTGAACGGAGGGGTGAGTTTTGATCAAGGGGGAATGCTTCTGTGGGGCCGTGCAATACCAGATCGATGGCGATCTCGTGCGCGCTCGGTCCTGCCACTGTTCGCGTTGTCGTAAGACGT
Source organism: uncultured Gammaproteobacteria bacterium (assembly GCA_913058195.1). GTDB lineage: Bacteria > Pseudomonadota > Gammaproteobacteria > Nitrosococcales > Methylophagaceae. Next base: position 3,455 of record CAJXPP010000241.1, read on the forward strand.
TTAGCGGTGCGGCATCTGCTTATGCTGAGTTGGCGGAGCCAGGATCATTTTCCTGGGTCAGGGGCTCAGACAATTTGCAAGTTTACGCGTCTCAGGAAGAGTGGGGTTTAGCATTCTGCAAAACTTGTGGGACGACGATTTGCGGCACGCATCTGGGTAAGGTTCATGGCGTGGCGTTAGGGCTGTCTCTTATACACATCTCCGAGCC
>CAJXPP010000242.1 GCA_913058195.1 uncultured Gammaproteobacteria bacterium
CATGCCTAGTCTCGTGGGCTCGGAGATGTGTATAAGAGACAGGTACTGTGATATATCGGGTTTTTACGTTGAGTGATGCGTTCAATGGTAAACACTGGGAAGCTATCAATTTCATTGTAATAGCCAGTGTGATCACCATAAGGCCCTTCATCTGCCATATCATCTGGGTATATAAAGCCTTCTAAGATAATCTCGGCAGTGGCAGGTACTTGCAAATCATTGCCTATACATTTAACTAATTCGGTTTTAGAACCTCGCAGTAAGCCTGCAAAAGCATATTCAGACAAGGTATCAGGAATCGGCGTAACCGCGGCTAATATTGTAGCCGGATCACAACCAAGTACTACGCTCACAGGAAATGGTTCGCCCGGATTGGTTTGCTGCCATTCTTTAAAATCTAAGGCACCGCCACGATGTGATAGCCAACGCATAATCACTCGATTTTTAGCAATGACTTGTTGGCGATAAATGCCCATATTTTGACGTTCTTTATGTGGGCCTTTGGTGACAACTAAGCCCCATGTGATTAACGGTGCTGCATCTTCAGGCCAACAATGTTGAATCGGATATTGGCTTAAATCAATAGCATCACCTTCAAGCACGGTTTGTTGGCAAGCTGCAAAGTTAACTACTTTCGGCGCCATGTTGAGTACTTGTTTGAAGATCGGCATCTTCTCCCAAGCATCTTTCATACCTTTTGGAGGTTCAGGTTCTTTCAAAAATGCTAGTAATTTTCCAACTTCACGCAAGGCACTAACTGATTCTTCACCCATGCCCATTGCCACCCGGTCCGGTGTTCCAAACAGGTTGGTCAGTACTGGTATATCACTGCCTTTCGGATTTTCGAATAATAGGGCTGGGCCACCAGCACGTAATACTCGATCGCTAATTTCAGTCATTTCTAAAACAGGATCAATTTCAGCGCTGATACGTTTTAACTCACCCTTGCGTTCCAAATGAGTTATAAAGTCACGTAAATCAGTGTATTTCATAAATAAATGCTCGGTTCAATAATGTTTAAATGATAAACACATGCGTCAATAGTAAGGCATACTCTACCACTGAACTTAGTGTCTCTAGTCTAAGTATCGATACATAATCACCGAAACTCAATCTACAGCGTATTTATTTTTCTACCCTTCCACCCGAAAAAAGCGACTGGATTGCGGTATCAATAATCTCTTTCACAATGGGTGGATTAGCTCTTTTTTCGATATAGATCGCATAAAATGCTTCATATATTTCATCCGTTTTACCAATTGCTTTCACGTTATGCTGCTGCTCAAACTCATGCTCAAAAACGGTTGGACCTGTAAATATGCCAACACCTTCTTGACCAAATGCCTTCATTAGGGCGCTATCATCAAATTCAGCAATGACTTTTGGTTTGATATGGTACTTTGATAGCCATTGTTCTATAGATGGCCCCTGCTTATGCCTATTATTGGTAAATAGCATAGGTGCATTATGTAAACACTGTGGAAAGTCGCCCGCTAACTGTGTCCGTAGTGCTTCTGTAGCAAAAAAGCTCACTGAAGACTGGCCCAGTTTATGACTCACTCCATGTGTGCTTACCCTATCGGGGATCGGCCGTTCAGCAATAACTAAATCAAGCCGGTGTAATGTCAACTCTGCCAGTAAAGTATCAAGATCTGCTTCTCGGCACTCCATTCTAATTGCGCCGGCCTGCTTCACAGCAGGTAATAAAATCTGATGTGCAATAATTTTAGGCACAACATCTACAATACCGACCTTTAAAAGTTGAGGGCGCTCACCTGGTAAGTCTTGCAGCATTTGTTCGAGCTCATTACCCAATGAAAATATTTCATCTGCATAACTTAATACTTGTTGACCAACATCAGAAAGTTCAAGGCTTCTACCCACTTTATTAAATAGCTTTACACCATAATAGCCTTCTAACAAGCTCAATTGCCCACTGATCGTTTGAGGTGTTAAGTTAAGCTTTTCACTTGCTCTAGTAACACCACCTTCTTTAGCTACCATCCAAAAGTAGTGCAAATGCTTATAATTCATGGCCTTATAACCTTTCGTTTTTTACGAAGCATTACCCAATAAAACTCGACTTTTATTGTCTCTTTGTTTTGTTTATTATTCAACTGTATACTTTTTTAACTAGGAGCAAGTAACAATGCAAATTGATATACAAGCTAGATCATTTACGTTAACTACAGCCTTGAAAGAATACGCAGAAAAAAAATTAAAATCATCATTATCTGGCTGCCGAGATCGCCTTCGCCGTGTAGTGATTCGATTGTCAGATACTAACGGTCCTCGCGGTGGTGAAGACAAACACTGTCATATTCAAGTGGTTTTGCCTGGTATGTCTGACGTCATCATAGAAGATACAGAAGAGAATATGTATGCGGCCATTGATAAAGCAACAGATCGAGCCAGCTCAGCTGTAACTCGTAAAGTAACTCGAAAAAAATCACAGCAGAGACACAGTCAACCGTTAAGAACTCACTTGATGGCCTAGCTTAAATTTATAGGGTGGTGAAACTAGCTAAACCTTAAATAGACCAAATAAAAAGGGTGACTTTAAAGTCACCCTTTTTTTGTTTATGAGCGAATGTTAATTATGCTGCGATGCCACTATGTCGTAATAGGGCATCAATTTCAGGTTCGCGTCCACGAAATTCAATAAATAGATCCATAGGTTCACGTGAACCACCCTGTTCTAATACAGATTGCAAGAATTCCAAACCTGTCGCCCTATCAAAAATACCTTTCTCTTCAAATTTAGAGAAAGCATCAGCCGATAAAACTTCAGCCCATTTATAGCTGTAATAACCTGCGGCATAACCACCAGCAAAAATATGTGAAAAGCTATGAGCAAAACGGTTAAACTTAGGCGGCTGAACGACAGAAACTTGCTCTCGTACTTCTGCTAACACTTTGTCTACTTGATTCACTTGTTCAGGTTGATATTCAAGGTGTAGACGAAAATCAAATAATGAGAATTCTAATTGTCTCACCATTGTCATGGCCGATTGAAAGTTGCGGGCAGCAATCATTTTATCGAATAAATCTTTTGGTAAGACTTCACCAGTTTCGTAATGGCCAGAAATAAGATCTAAGGCTTCACGCTCCCAACACCAATTTTCCATAAACTGGCTTGGTAATTCGACCGCATCCCATGCGACACCATTAATACCTGATACACCAGCATGATGAATTTTTGTCAGCATATGATGTAAACCATGACCAAACTCATGGAATAATGTTGTCAGTTCGTCATGCGTCAATAGAGCAGGTTTATCACCAACCGGTTCAGAGAAGTTACAGGTTAAAAATGCAACCGGTGTTTGAATACCTTGATCGGTTTGGCGTCGCACTAAACACTCATCCATCCATGCGCCACCACGTTTATGGTTACGAGCATATAAGTCTAAATAAAATTGGCCGCGAAGCTCGCCTTTATCATCAAAAATATCAAAAAAACGTACATCTTTATGCCAAATATCAACATCATGTCGTTCATTAATTTCCAGTCCATATAGGCGGTTAACAACATCAAATAGACCTTGAACAGCTTTATCTTCAGGGAAATATGGTTTTAGTTCTTCTTGTGAGATTGAGTAACGTTGCTGTCGTAATTTTTCAGCATAATAGGTGATATCCCATGATTGCAG
>CAJXPP010000243.1 GCA_913058195.1 uncultured Gammaproteobacteria bacterium
TCTACACAGAGTAGATCGTCGGCAGCGTCAGATGTGTATAAGAGACAGTCGTTATTCTTGGTGGCATGGCTCAGGCAGTCGTACTCTCAGTGGCTCTTGCCCAACGTCTCAATGTCTTAAGTACAATCCAACAAAATATACAACAGCACCAGTCTCTGTCTGACAATCAATTATTTTATACTTTAAAAGAAAGTGAACGTGAATTACTTAACCGCCTTCAAGATAATTCCAACTCCTTGGATGAAGCTAAACAAAAAATAATTGCTCAAGAACGCAGCCTACAAAAACAAGTATCACATGACCCTCTGACGGGACTAGCAACTCAGGTACTTGTTAAAGAGCAAGTCAGCATTCTGTTGACACGCTGTAAACGGGATAAAGCCCAGCTCGCCGTACTTGTATTACGGCTTGATAATTACAACGATATTATCGATAAATATTCAGCTCAGGCAGCTGATAAACTAGTGGTTTCAGTAACCAAAAAGCTCCAAGGTAAATTGCGAAATGGCGATATTCTTGGCCGAATTAGTGAGAATGAGTTTGTGCTTATCGTTGAATCAGAAAATGGTCAGCTAGAAAATGAAATTGTCGCGAATAGAATTAAAAAATCCTTTTCTCATCGGATAATGATTGATGGCTACTCCCTACAAACAGACCTCAATATTGGTATGGCCATATATCCTAATGATGGTGAGCATTTAGATACTTTAGTTGCCATATCAAACAAATCAATGACAACTTAGTTGTCAGAATAAGTAATTTAGGAGCCAATAATACCGCCGTCATCTTTGCTGATAATGACAGTGGCTGATCGAGGTCGTCCATCAGGCTGGTGATCAGGCCAGTTACTAGTTGCATTGGGAGTCTGAGCTGACTTCTCTCTACCTTGAGAATTAGGCAGTTGTTCCATTTCACCTGGATGCTGAATATTCACCCACATTGTCTTTAAATCGGGCGTCATAACGACACCTGTTATTTCGCAACCATTTGGCCCGGTCAAAAATCGACGTGTCTCACCTGTAAAGGGGTCTACCGCTAGCATTTGATTATTACCAAACTGGGCGTACTCCCCTGAGTTAAGTTTGCTACTACTTATATCTGTTTGAAGCCATAAGACACCACGTTTATCAATCATTAAACCGTCAGGGTTTGCATATAAATCACCCTGAATAGTGCCTTGAAATTGCTCACTGCCGGCTAAAGAAAACACATTCCAATCAAATAATATGCTCGTCGCATCTTGTTCAATTATTTTGATAATATGGCCAAATTTATTATTGTTTCTAGGATTAGCAGTATCACTATCTGGTTTATTGTCCTGTCCTCGTTTACTATTATTAGTCATTGAAATATAAACATCATTGCTATTAGGATGTACCGATATCCACTCAGGCCGGTCCATTGGCGTTGCACCAAGCTTATTTGCCGCCCGACGAGCATGCACTAATACATCAGCTTGATCCTCAAAGCCATTCTCTTGCGTTAATCCATTCGAGCCAAACACTAACGGCAGCCATTCACCATGACCTTCATCTTCAAAACGTGCCACATATAAAATACCTTCATCTAATAAACGTCCGTGATGCATTCCTTGCGTGCCATCCCAGGCATATTTAGTAATAAACTTATAAACATATTCAAATTGGGAATCATCGCCGGAATAGAATGCAATACGACCATCTTCACCAATATTATGTGCCACATTTTCATGTGCAAACCGACCTAAAGCCGTACGCTTAATCGGCGTATTGGAGGGTTGGTAAGGATCAAATTCAATTATCCATCCAAAACGGTTCGGCTCATTAGGATGAATACTGGCATCAAAGCGTTCATCATTGTTATGCCACCCATAATAACTGTGCTTAATATGATATCGCTCAAATGCCTGCTGCTGCTTATTCGTTAAATGGCTTAACGTTGGCACATCAAAATAATCGTTGAAATTTTCTTCACAACTTAAATAGGTTCCCCAAGGCGTCATGCCGTTCGAACAGTTATTGAATGTGCCTAATATTTGCTCTCCTATAGGGTCTGCTTGCGTTTGAATATACTTTGTTCTAGCAACAGGCCCTGACACTTGCATCGGCGTAACAGCAGTCAACCTGCGAGCATAAGATGAGGGTCGAATAATTTGCCAATCGTCACCTATTTTTTTTACTTCAATAACTGATACGCCATGTGCATATTGTTCTTTTAAGGTTTTTTCTAGATTATATGTTTCTGGGGAATCAAATACGCCACCATCAGCATGTAATATTTGAGCATCAATATATTCATGATTCATTACTAATAAACCGTGATCAGAGTGCTCCCCTCCTCGCGGTAAAGGATAAAATTGAATAGCATCATGATGCATGCCTGCTTGTTGCAGCTGTTCCATAGCAGTATTTGACCCATCCATTTTAAACTGTGGGCCATCAGAGATAGGATCTCCCCAACGATAAAGCACCTCCGCACGGTAACCTTCAGGGACGATAACATGATCCAATAAGTTTGAAACAGCAACCGATTTAAAGCCAAACAAGTGAGTCATTGCCTGCTTAAACTGCTTACTCACCTTAGTCTCAGCAATCGATGCTGGTAATGCAGCAACAAATAAAGAACCGACACTATATTGCAAGATTTGGCGACGAGACAGTTGTCGCTCAATGAGTGCTTTCATATCCTTACTCATCATTTATATCCTTATTGGGCATCTACTTTATATCCTTATTGGGCATCTACTTTATTTTCATGTTGTGCCAATGCCCATTGCACATGTTCTTTCACTACGTCTGATGAATCCGTCTGCCTAGCTCTTAAAGCGGTAATAACTGTATCTGTTGTACTTGCATTACCTAAAGCAACCGCTATATTACGTAACCATGACTCATGGCCAATTCGTCGGATTGGACTTCCTTCTAACCTTTTTAAAAAGTCCTGCTCACTCCAGGCGAATAATTCAACTAATTGTGGTGAATCTAAACCTTGTCTGGGCGAATAGTCTGACTCTAATGTTGACTGAGCAAATTTATTCCACGGACACACTAGTTGGCAATCATCGCAGCCATAAATTCGGTTACCTAATAACGATCTAAATTCAAGCGGGATAGAACCACGTAATTCAATTGTAAGATTTGATGGGTATTTAGAAGATAATACCAGTAAATATTTCGTTTCTTTGGTTTCAAAGACATTAGCTCCAGCAGTCAAATCAGGTAGTGGAGTATTGGTTTTGGAACCCTTAGATCAGTTGAATGAAAAACGTGCAGCATGGTTATGGGATAAAGGTAGACGTCGTGTTATTCGGGCACCCAATATTGCCTATGATAACCCTGTGACATCAGCCTCTTCATTACGTACAGTCGATGATACCGATATGATTAGTGGGTCCCCAGATAAATTTAACTGGGAATTAACAGAAAAACGTGAAATTTATATACCATACAACAATGAAAAACTCGCAAGCAAATCATTATCATATAAGGATATATTACATAAAGGTCATATTAACCCAGAGTTTACCCGTCATGAATTACACAGAGTCTGGGTTATTGAGGCGACATTAAAAGAAAAGTGGCGACATGTGTATTCAAAACGCACTTTTTATATTGATGAAGATACTTGGCAAGTTGTGGCTGCCGATCAATACGATAAAAG
>CAJXPP010000244.1 GCA_913058195.1 uncultured Gammaproteobacteria bacterium
TCTACACAGAGTAGATCGTCGGCAGCGTCAGATGTGTATAAGAGACAGCGCATATGGAGGGCCATCATGAAGAATAAACGGACCTTTAGGGTGATCCATTTCACGCATCTTTTGATACAGATCATTTTCTTGCCAGCGCTTTAAAATCAATGGTTCACGGTTAGGCAGTCCAGCCTTCATCGGGAACTTAGTTTGAGGCAAGTTTAAGGTGTGTTTATAATCAGCCACTCGATTGCTCTTCCAATTTATAGGGTTAAATTCAATATAATCGGGCAATTATACGGGTTTTTGCTGCTGAGCTAAATCACTGATATAGGTTTATTTTATTGATATTTACTCGACCAGCTTGAATTGCAGTAAAATACGCTATATTCATCTTAAATTTCACGTGTGAGAACATTGATTATGGCAGCAACAGGTAAGGTCATTATCCAAGGGATTACAGAGAGTGGCGGTAAATTTCGCCCTAGCGATTGGGCCGAACGATTATGTGGGTCCGTCGCAAGTTATGGTCCTGGTCGCCGTATCATCTTTCACCCTAACGTTAAACTAGCCTCTATAGAAGGCGTAAAATGTGTTGTTATTGATGCAAGTCTTGAAGAAGATGATGAAATGTTATTTGATTTTTTAACTGATTTTGCCAATGAAAATAAACTTAAAATACTAAAAACAGATACATTTCCATTAGAGAATTAAATAAAAAAGGCGGTTGAATAACCGCCTTTTTATTTAATTGAAAGAATTATGCTTCTCCATCATCAGCATCCGGCCAGTTTTGAATATAATTCTTCAACAATTTATTCTCAAACTTTGCTTTTTTAAGTAATTCTTCAACAATATCTGTAATTGAAAGCATTCCTTCTAGCTTATCCTCATACACTACTGGCAAGTGGCGAATATTATTATCGACCATCATATTCATCACCTCTTCTAAGGTGTTATCAGGGTGACATACAAAAGGATTAGGCGTCATCGCATCAGCTACTGTCACCGGTGTCCACATCGCATGCTTAGCATTAAGAATAGTAAGTAAGTCACGCTCCGATAAAATACCAACTAACTTTTCATTCTCGGTAACCACGAGTGAACCAATGCGATTTTCCATCATTAACGTTACAGCATGGTTGAGTGAATCACTCGGGGATAAACCTAATACAGGCTTACCTTTATTTTTTGTGATTGATCTAACTTTCATCAGTACCGTCCTTTTGTGGAAGCAAAGCTTTCTAGCTATTCTGCTCTATAAACGTCAACAAAGGCAAATTTTGATATGCCTTTAATAATGTTAGGCTTTAAACTTCACCTATTCCGACAAATAGACTCTTCATGAAAACAAACATGCGCCATATCACTTCAAGCCAAATTAAAGCAGATCTGTTTCTGAAGCTCTTCCGAATGGAATCCTCGGGGCTATCATTACAACAAACCTTAAACATGCTAAAAGATGAAAATAGTACGATTAGTCCCAATATAAATTGTTTGCAATCGTATATAAGCAAAGGCTCAACCATTAGTGTTTCTGGTTTTAAAGCTAAACTTTTTTCTACACTTGATAGAGATAGTATTCATGCTGGTGAGACTAGCGGCAATCTGACTAAAGTATATGAACTACTTGCCACTCATTATGCCAATAAGGCACGCTATGATAAGCAAATAAGATCTAAGCTTAATTTACCCATAGCAATGTTGCTGCTGATGATTTTTATTCAGCCTATTCCTGATTTAGTGTTAGGTGTTATCACTAGCTTTGAGTATCTAAAACAGACTGTCGGTACGATTTTACAGTTACTTATACTGATCTACATTGCTATGAATAGTGGACTCTTCTTAAAAAAATTAGGGCTTGGAACTGCTCTATCTCATCTCCAGTTATCATTGCCAATTATTTCTCAATGGTTAATTACTCGTCAGATTAATAACTTTTTTAGCTATCTCGGTCTACTATCAGCTTCAGGCGTACCTCTAACACAGGCCTTAACAACGGCCATTGATACTATAAATAATGACGTGTTAAAAACCAAGTTCAAACCAATTATTCCATCAGTAAATAACGGTAATAGCCTAGCTGAATCGCTCAGACTTGTCCCTGAGATAAAGGACATAACCGTTCAACAAATCGTAGTCGGTGAACAAAGTGGCCGACTTGATCAAACAATCCAACACTTATCGTTACTTCAACATCAAGCCATTGTCGCTCAGAATGAATTTATAGCTGCATGGATCCCTCGCATAATCTATGGCTTTATCGTCGTGCTTATTGCTTATTCAATACTAAGTACTGGCAATATAAGTTCAATTCAATAGTAATTAGGTATGTTCACGCGTAGATTTAAACTCTATCTCAGGCCAACGTTCCATCGTTAAATCAAGGTTAACGCGTGTTGGTGCGATATAAGTCAAACCACCAGCACCATCTAAGGCCAAGTTAAGTGCAGCTTTCTTCTTGAACTCTTCTAACTTCTTATCATCATCACAATAAACCCAGCGAGCAGTATAAACTTGCACGGGTTCGTAGATACAATCAACGTTATATTCACCTTTTAGGCGATGAACAACCACGTCAAACTGCAACACACCGATGGCACCAAGAATTAAATCATTGTTTTCTAGTGGCCGGAACAGCTGAGTTGCCCCTTCTTCACTTAATTGTTGCAAGCCTTTTAATAGAGCTTTCATTTTAAGTGGATCTTTTAATCGTACTCGACGAAATAACTCTGGTGCGAAATACGGGATACCAGTAAATTGTAACTCTTCACCTTGAGTGAAAGTATCACCAATCTGGATTGTGCCGTGATTATGCAAACCTAAAATATCACCCGGCCAAGCCTGTTCGGCCTGAACACGTTCAGCAGCCATAAAGGTAACGGCATTAGCAATGACCATATCTTTGCCTGTACGTGATTGATGTAATTTCATGCCTTTTTTATATTGGCCTGAACACACACGTAAGAAAGCGATACGATCACGATGTTTCGGATCCATATTGGCTTGAATTTTAAAGACAAAACCACTGAACGGTTCTTCATCAGATTCAATCATGCGCGTTTTACTATTACGCCCTTGAGGTGCAGGGGCCATTTCTACAAATGAATCCATTAACTCTGTAATACCGAAATTATTCATCGCCGAGCCAAAAAAGGTCGGTGATAACTCTCCTGATAAAAATGCATCATGATCATATTCATGGCTGGCACCACGTACTAATTCAATCTCTTCACGCAACTCTTCGGCTAATGAACCAAATAACTCATCTAAACGTGGGTTATCTAAACCTTGAATCACTTCACCCGCTTGGTCACTATGCGGTTCAAATAAATGCACGCTATCTTTTTCTAAATGGAAGATGCCTTTAAATGATTTCCCCATACCAATCGGCCAGGTAATTGGTGCACACTTAATTTTAAGAACCGATTCAACTTCGTCAAGAATATCAATGGGATCTTGTCCTTCACGATCCATTTTATTGATAAAAGTTAGAATAGGCGTATCACGCAGGCGACAGACCTCCATCAATTTAATGGTTCGTTCTTCGACACCTTTGGCTATATCAATGACCATCAATGCTGAATCAACAGCTGTTAAGGTACGGTAACTGTCTCTTATACACATCTGACGCTGCCGACGATCTACTCTGT
>CAJXPP010000245.1 GCA_913058195.1 uncultured Gammaproteobacteria bacterium
TAAACATAAGGGTTAATGCCACTTTGCCCTTCACTGTGACCAAAAATACCCGGTGGAATAGGCCCTTGAGCGGCGATACCTCGGCCATTTGCAAAAATAGAAATATATTCTTCTTGGTCTATGGCAATTGAAATTGCCTGTCGTAAAGCTTTCGCTTGTTCACTGTAGCTGCCGACTATAGGATCACTCATATTAAATCCCATGTAGAAAATCGATGCTTCAACAGTGGTTTTCAATTCAATGCCTTTGACCTTCATTGCATCACTGAGACCAAATTCACCGGAGGCTGCTACTTGAATCGCCTGTTCGAAACTATCTGAACTTACTCCACTAATATCATAATAACCTTGAATAAATTTATTCCAATATGAAATAGTTTCTTTTTCTAGAGTAAATATTATAGTGTCAATAAACGGAAGTCGCTGACCACTATCTACCAGTAGTTCAGTGTTAATATCCGTTATCTCGCCCTCTGTAGGGTAATACTCATCATGATAATTAGGGTTCTTTTCTAACACCATTCGTAGATTTGGATTATTTTCCGTTAAATAATACGGACCCGTACCCACAGGAAACCAGTCTAATGTTATGTTCTTTTTGATTAATCCCTGTTGTGAATAGAAGTCATCTGCCTCCCAGGGAATCGGTGCAAAAAATGGCATGGCCAACCAGTAGCGAAGCTGTGGGTATTTACCAATCACTTTTATCTGGTAACGATACTTATCAAGTACCTTCACACCCTCAATAGCAGTGCTTCGCAAATTAATTAATCCACCTGATTGCTTTATATTCTGTAATTGTTTTGCATAGTCACTCAGCCCTACGATGTAATCAGTCATTAGTCCTAAGATGGGTGAATGAATGGTTGGATGAGCTAGGCGTTTAATTTGATAAACATAGTCGTCTGCGGTGAGTTCTCGCGTTGCTTGCAAATCAAAATCTGACAAGGTATTTATTTTTTTTAACTTATCTCTTGATAGTTGATGGTATAAATATTCACCCTGTTCATTTCTTACAAAGGCAGGGTGCGGTTGAAACTTAATACCCTTTTTAATAGTGATTTCATACACACTATAGGAAGTATTAACACCATCGGCAGACACCTCAATATCATTGGCATTAAAATAACGTACAGATGGTAATTTTTCAGCTGTCAGCGGTATAAGTGTATAGGGACGCTTCAAATAGTGATATTGAAATGGAGGTTCGTAAATTTGACCTGTAATAGTGATTTCATTACTACTATAAGATCGGGCCGGATCTAAGTGCTTAGGACGTAGTGAGAATGAAGAGTATAAAGTTGAATCACTAAACTCAGCACTATAGGGTGAATTTAATGGCGATGATTCACAAGCAGATAGACAAAGCAGAGTAATTATTAAAAAATACGACCAATATCCCATGAGCTACCTGTATTACATTAAATCCTCAATCAACTTATTATAACGCCTTAGTTAAAGGGCTGCCTCTTTCAGAAATTGTCTATTTGGGGTACTTTAGTCTGTTTATTCGATAATATTTAGGAGACAACGGATGGGATTTTTACAAGGCAAACGTGTTTTAATCGTTGGTGTTGCTAGCCCTCGTTCTATTGCATCAGGCATTGCACTTGCGATGGCGCGCGAAGGTGCTGAACTTGCATTTACCTACCAAACTGAAAAACTAAAATCGCGTGTCGAAAAAATCGCTCTAGAATGCGGTTCAGATCCCGCATTATTATTCCCATGTGATGTTGCTAGTGATGAACAGATCGATAATGTCTTCGAGCAATTATCTCAACATTGGGATGGGCTTGACACTATTGTTCATGCTGTTGCATTTGCGCCTCGTGAACAATTACAAGGCAGCTATATGGATAGCGTGACACGTGAAGGCTTTTTAATTGCTCATGACATTAGCTCATACAGTTTTGCTGCATTAGCAAAAGCAGGCCGTAAGATGATGGCTGGTCGTAATGGTTCACTACTTACTTTAAGTTACCTTGGTGCAGAGCGCGCTATAGAGAACTACAATATAATGGGTATAGCTAAGGCTAGCTTAGAAGCAAATGTCCGTTATATGGCTCATTCACTAGGCCCTGAAGGGACACGTGTCAATGCTGTATCTGCTGGTCCAATAAAAACATTAGCCTCTGCTGGTATTGCTGATTTCAGCAAGAAGCTAGCCCAAGGAGCATTAGCTTCGCCGATGCGTCGTAATGTGACTATTGATGAGGTCGGAAATGTATCAGCCTTTATGTGTTCTGATTTAGCATCAGGTGTTACAGGTGAAATCACCTATGTTGATAGTGGCTTCAATATTGTCGGTATTACTGGATAGAAATATCGTTGATACAAATAAAAAAGGCGCCGTCAGGCGCCTTTTTTATTGTCAAAAATAGTGCTACAACTTACAGATAATTAGTAAATACCTTAATATCTGCTTCAGCTTTTAATTGGTTAATAAACGCCTGCAACTCACTGTCACCATAAGCTCTATTTAGATGTGATTGCAGCCCTTCATGCTCTTCAGCAGAAACAGTTGATAAATCGCCTTCAGTCACGTCTGTTATTTTTAATACAACAAAGTTACCATTTTGTGCTGTAAAACCAACAAACTCTGGCTCCGTTGAGCTTTTAGGCTTAGCTGTCGAAAATGCATATTGTAAGATCTGCTGACTAATAACCTTATCTAAGCGGTCATAAACCTGAGCTGAGTGCCAGTTACTCTCACTAAATAAACTATTTGGCTCTTCACCAGATTTCAATCTATCTAATAAGTTTTCACCTTGATCTTTTGCTAACTGTGCAGCATTTTCAAATCTTAATTGTTCTTTAATAGCAGGGGCAACAGAGTCAAACGCTAGTTGACTTGCATCAAAGTGTTTATTTTTATGTAAGACGACTAAATGAGATTTACTCAATTCAATAACAGCACTATTTAAATCATTTGTTAACACATCTTCGCTGAATGCAGCTACGACTATCTTAGAGTTTTTGGCAATGCCAACAGTATTTCTTTCACGTTGAAATTCCACTGACGTTTTAATTTCTAGATTAAGCTCTTCAGCAGTAATATCTAAGCTATCGGGATTCTCATAACTTAAATCAGCTAATAATTCTGCTTTTTCATAAAATAAAGTTTCTGCTTGCTCATGGATTAAAAGTGACTCTACATCCGTTTTTGCTTGTTCGAAAGACTTTCCTTCAGGCTTTTTAATTGCAGTCAGCATAATCAAGTGTTGGCCAAACTCAGTTTTAACAATACTGCTGGTTTCACCCACCGATTTTAATGCATAAACAGCATCTTCAAAAGCAGAATCCATTACGCCTCGTTCGACAAAGCCTAAATCACCACCTTCTTTTGCTGATCCAACATCTTGAGATAATTCAATTGCAAGTTCAGAAAATGTTTCGCCTTGTTGTAGCCTAGTTTGAATATTTTCTATGGTTACAGTAGCCTCAGAACCATCACCTTCAATTAATATATGGCTTATTTTACGCTGTTCTGGGCCAATGAATTGTTCTTTATTATCCAGATAATAGCTGCGTAACTCAGCTTCTGAAATGCTAATATCACTCATTAATGAATCTACTGATAGTTCCTGTCTCTTATACACATCTGACGCTGCCGACGA
>CAJXPP010000246.1 GCA_913058195.1 uncultured Gammaproteobacteria bacterium
ACAGAGTAGATCGTCGGCAGCGTCAGATGTGTATAAGAGACAGACAATATGGTTATCTACATGGATTACGTTTTATTGGTGTTGCTAATTCAGTTTTGGAGTGAGTATGAGAAAAATAAATTATATAACCGCAATTATCCCGCTGGCACTATCACTAAATATTGAGGCAAAAACTGACAACCTCGTAACAGTTGACGATGAAACAATTGCTAAGCAAAAAAGTAGCCTAGCTAGCAATACTAAAAACAAAGGTTTTGGACCGCAATCACCACGAAACATAGACGCGAAAGCAGGCAATAACGCGGTAGTGTTTAATACTGCTCCTGCAGCCAATAAAATGAATTTATGTAACATACATTTTCATAAGAATGCCGAACATGCAGGCGGACAATTTTCTAAGTATGCCGGCAATGGTGATGGTCATGGTTTTCAAAGTGGCTATTTATATTCAGGTATACTGACATCAAAAGAAAGCCAACCAGTATCTCAAGCGGTGTGCCCTAGCAAGCATGGTCGTTTGCAATCTGGCGATACCATAGAAGTTCACTATGTGCATTCATCAGCTCAAGTGCAGCCAGGAGAAACACTAGGAGCTTGCTTAAGTGAATCAGTTAAAAACCCTCAATTAAGGGTAGAAACACAAGTTTACAGCTTAGTTAATGACGACAGCGCCTTGAACTTTAATAAGCTAACCTCAGTTGCTAAACAAAACAGCTATTACCAAGCGCCAAGCATCCCAAACAACACCGGAAAACCAGTTGTCTATAGCGGCTCAACAACAGGCCCTAGTTATAATGAAGCAGGCTCGCCATTCCAAGTAACTTGGAGTGTTCGCCCTGATGTTGCGAAAGTTAATATAAAAACCGTCGCTAAATGGTGTGAAGGTAATGAGTTTAAAGAAGACCATGCCCACGGAGTAAGGAACTTAGTCACAAATCTAGATTTACTTTCTCCTATAAAATAAGTCTATTTAGAAACTGAGTAAGCTGAATATTCGTTGGCTTACATGGTTGCACTAATGGCTAGAAAGGCAGGATGCCTGAAAAGGCCTAAATATAAAAAGCCGAGCATTTAGCTTAATGCCGATCAGTTAAGAAATATTTAACGATCAATTGACCGATCTCCTGGTTAGTATATAAAGGCTTCTGAATTTATTCAGGAGCCTTTTCTTTTGCAACTTACAACAGCACTTTCCCTTGCCAATGGTTACGCCCCCAACTCCGAAGGATTAGGGCAACTTAGTGATTTTCTTTGCCCCGAATTCATAAAGCAATGCGCTGAAACAGCGGGCATAGCGACAATCAGACGTAGAAGATTACCTGTTGAAATGGCTGTTTGGACAGTCATTTGTATGTCGCTTTATCGTGAAGACCCTCTTTGGAGTATTGTCAGTAAATTAGGTTTAGCGCTCCCCGGCAAAAAAGAACTCGTCGCTCCAAGCGCCGTTGTACAAGCAAGGCAACGCCTTGGAGCTGGTGCCGTTAAAGAGGTTTTCAATCAAAGCCAAATCATGTGGAACAAAGATGCCAACCACCCGACGTGGTGTGGACTATCTCTGTTAGGTGTTGATGGTGTGATTTGGCGCACACCTGATACCGTGGAAAACCATGAAGCTTTCTCTGCTTGGAAAAATCAACATGGTGATACCGCTTTCCCTCAGGTTCGAATGGTATGTTTAATGGAGTTAACCAGCCATTTATTGATAGGGAGTACCTTCGATAGTTGTCGTTCCAGTGAAATGGTATTAGCCGAAGACTTAATTGACTCTACGCCAGATAATTCACTGACGTTATTCGATAGAGGCTTTTACTCACTGGGCTTGCTCAATCGATGGCACCATGCAGGAAAAAATCGCCATTGGTTGCAACCGATGAGAAAAGGTACACAGTATGAAGTCGTTCGCTCCCTAGGCCGTCAAGATAAACTCATCAGGCTAAAAGCTACAGCACAAGCGAGAAAAAAATTTAGTGATTTACCAGACAACCTAGAGGTGAGGCTGGTTACAAAAAATATCAGAGGAAAAGAAGTTAATATCCTGACTTCACTTATTGACCCTATGCGTTTTCCTAAGGCTGATATTGTTGACTTATATAGTGACAGGTGGGAAATCGAGCTTGGCTATAGAGAAATGAAACAGACCTTATTGAATAGTCATTTCACGTTACGCAGCAAAAAACCGGAAATGATAGCGCAAGAATTATGGGGCGTAATGCTTAGCTATAACTTGCTCAGATATCAGATGGTAAAAATGGCTAATAAAAAGCCAGGGATATATGCAAAGCACCTAAGTTTTACGACATGTGCGATCAGCATTATTAACTTAATTCACACGATGTTTATAGAAAATGCTGGGCGGATCCCTAAATCAATTGAGCAATTGCAAGATCAAGTAGAACATCACATTTTACCGATAAAGCGTGAGCGAGCATATCCTCGGTGTGTTAAACCCAAACCTAGTAAATATCCCAATAAAAAACGCCAGTCAGCTGTTAACTGACTGGCATTAAGCAATAGCTGGTTTTTTTATGTTTATCCATTTAGATAATGTCGCGGGTGCTTATATGTATAGGAAAATGTATATTCAGAATGAAAGATAACTCACGAAATGAATACCTGTTTATAACTAACTTAGGCCTTAATACCTAAGCTACTCAACCCACCCGATGTTTTGCCTTTACTATCATATGTCATTGATGATTTATTATGACTCATTAATAATGACGTTTTCATACGTTCAACGGATAATTGTGATTGATGGATGATCAGTCCATTGGTTTGATTTAGTTTTTTACAGCGTTCTAAAATGCTTTGAATGTCGGAAAGTTCATTGCTGAACTTACCTGCTAACTTTTCTTGCTTAAATTCAAAACTTTGACCAATGGCGTTGTCAACTTCTTGAATAGCGATTAACAAGTTATTTTTTTCTGCAGTAATTTGAATTAAAGCGTCTGGATTTTGCTGTTGAAGAATATCTTTTTCTGCAGCTAATAACGCCTCTAATTGCGTCAATTGCGATAATTGTTGAGAAACCAATTGTTGCGGCATTATTTTTTCAGACACTTTTTTACTCCATTGAAGCTAGAAGTTAGCCAAGATCGAATTCAAAGTTAGCAATACTTGCAGCAAGTTTTTCTGGATTGATTTTATAATCACCAGAGGCAATAGCACTTTTTAGTTCAGCTATTTTCTTTTGATTTACCACGGGAGAATCAGCCGCTTTTTTTTGTAACTCATTCAATTGCTTTGCCTGTGGAGTAATTGATACTGAATCACGAGTCGCTAGCTTAGCTTGTTGTGATGCATTTGTATTTGCACTGACATGTTGTTTCGCCTGTACTTGTTGTTCAAGGTTTTGCTTTACTTGATTGGTATTGTTCAAGTTGTTGATATTTATCGCCATAATTAAATCCTACTTACAACAGAAATTGGTTTCTAACCTTTTATCGGCAAAACAATAGAAAACTTAAGTAATTATTATAAATTAATTACTACTTGGTTAATAGCGCTAACTTGACCACGAATAATACGTCCAGACTTATCATTTTTTACCGAAATAACTTCACCTAAACTACCATCTCTTAAGGCGGTACCGACAGATTTTA
>CAJXPP010000247.1 GCA_913058195.1 uncultured Gammaproteobacteria bacterium
GAGATCTACACACAGTAGATCGTCGGCAGCGTCAGATGTGTATAAGAGACAGAACCTGAACTCAGGATAACTAATCACTGACAACCGTGAAGCCATTGGCTGTGGCAGCAACGACTTTTCCATCACTAAAAGTAACCTGAAGTGTTTGATTACTAAAGTTATAGACTACGTAACTAGTGACACCATTTTTCTCAAATGCTAATGCCGCAGGGTGGTTAGCTGTTAGCGCGCCAGTACCTGTTTTTAAATGCCCTAATTTGCTGAAGGTATGAAGCCAGTGATAGGTATGAGCTTTGGATTCACCTGCTTCAGCGTCATAGTTGCTAACACTGTTATAGTCAGCTATGGCTAAATCGGCATTGGTCATTGCCCATAAATTCCACCAAATGTCGCGCCATTGGTCATCAACTAAACCCGAAGGTTTACCATTTGATGACTCACTTAATCCTAATGTTACATAATCTTCCATATAGTCCGCATGCAAGCCAACGTGCAGTGTAAGCGGGTTTATTGGCAAACCTTGTATACCTAAAATATGGGCATAAGCTGCGCTGAACCATGTTGAAAATACTGCGCCGTCTCCCCATATAATTGAGGTTGTTATTTTGTCGTAGCCATCTGGGAAGTTGTTTTCAGTTTCACCGACAGCATTGTAATCATCAATATTATTCCAGTACTCCCAATATGCTGCAGTGGTTGAAGCATGCAAGTACATACCACGTTCAACTAAATCGTCATTGGCGGTGATCAAGCCATATAAAATAATAGCGCCATAAGCATTAGCGGCTTCGGAGGTAGACTCATTATTGTTACCTCGAGCGAAATTGACTTTACCTGATGCCCATGAAAAACCATTGGCAGGGTCAAAGTTGCGTAAATACGGAAACATAGTGTCGTCTCTACCCCCAGCATAATCACGGATCAGTAGTTCAATCATAGGGCCGTATTGCTCATCACTGCACCAACTTGCGTCCATTCGGCAAATTTCTGCGGCTGCGCGAATCAAATATCCATAATGAAAATGATGATCATTGAGCTGTTGATGACTCATAAATGATTCTTCTAATGCTAATAATGTCGACCATTCCTCATCATAAACAAAGTATTTGTTGATATCTAAGCTGTTGTCTGTTTCAGCAGTAAACCAGTCAGATAGCTCGGCTTTTAGCCAGTTACGCAAGGTCGCTGCCTCGGTTGTCATGCCGATGGATTCTGCAATCGCAATTAATTCAGCAACTTTGCTGTAGTTCTTCCCTGACCAATAAGCGTCGGTGTGTGTGTTCCATGAGTTACCTCCTTGGGCAATGAACTCTGTGATCATAGTTTCTAACGTTATTTGATCAAAAGTACCATCAATTGACGGTAATGTTGGCAGTACACCCACGAAAGGTAGTTGATAGCTAAATTGTGCAGTTTCACTAAACTTAATAGTGCCTCGGGCGCTCTTAATTTGATAAGCCGAAGTTGTTTGTGCTGAGTTTTTCCAGTGCAACGGGTGCATACCTGCGATTGTTTCGACAGTTGCCCCTTGGCTATTTTTATAAGCATGGCTAACAGTAACGGTATTAGTGGCTTTATCAACTGAGTAATCTATAGCGACACTTGCGACAACATTACGTGCTTTTGCAGCAAAGAAACTGGTTAAGGTATCGGAAGGTACACCATTTAAGCTTGGAAGATAGGTGAGTGTAAATTCTTTTGTAGCATTATTAACAGTGATTTCATTACTAGTAATATTGTCAAATGTTGTTGTTCCTTCGCCAGTAATTAAAAAATTATTGCTATTACCGGCAACGCTAGTCCAAATGCCTAAACTATTATCTTGATTGTAAAACGTACCTTTTTCACTGCCGTCATCACGTAAGCTACGTATCACTATTTCACCGTCATATACTTTAAAATATATGTATGGTGAGCCATGAACAAAAGTGGCTTCCATAACCGCAGTATCGTTATTTTGCCATTCAACTGTTACTGAGCCGTCACTGTGATCTTTTAAATAACCTTGCAAGTTTGCATGTCGTGAATTGCCGATAGCAATACCGTCAAACACTTCGCTAAATGGGTCGGGAATAGGGTACAGGAAACCGTCTGTTGTGGTGGTTAAGCCTGATGGGATCCCCATAACTCTGACACCACGCTCTGATATGCGTGCAGTCATTGGGTCTGGGGTAATATAGGCGGCGGTGTTAGCATCACCTATGGTCATTTCTCCCATAAATGGCACAGAGCCCCACCATTTATGAGTTGGCGTTGGTTTAGTTAAAGCTGGGCCTGTTAATTGCGGGTGTAATTTAGTAGGAGTTCCCGTGGGAATACCTGTAGTTGTATCGCAACTAGCAATTGCGGGCTCAACGATGCCTGCATTGTATATCCAATTACCAAAGTCATAAACACAACGATAGCTTTCTGGGTTGATAGTATCGGAAATAGAACCTGCACCGTAGTTCGTTATTTGATATGAACCTGGGCTAGTTCCGCCATCGTTGATACCGGTGAAATGGATATTGTCTAGCTGAAATATGGTGCTGGTTGTATCGGTCGCCCATATGACTATTCCTGTGTTGACACTTGATAGGTTTAGTCCTGCATTTGCTAACGAGGCTAAAGAAATCTCAACAGTTTCCCAGCCCGCTGCGCCTAAACTACCTAGATGTTGATCGCCAGACGTACAAGGGTAAATACAATCAAGTTTCATGGTTATTTTACTGTCACCACTAACAACTTTAACGTCAAAGACAAGTTTTCCATCGGTATGGTTGCTAAGGTTTAGTACACTGCTCATGCTAATAAATAGCCCTGCAATATCACCGCTAGCACTATGGCTGACTTCCAAAACATTACCTCGTTCATTGTCATTTACAATTTGCCACGCAATACTTGGGCAACCTGCGCCACCGTCATTATTACACTCTGCCCAACCTATCGCTGAATCAAAGGCATTTATGCCTCTATCCCAAAGCGTACTTACTGCGCCATTTTCAAAAACGTTCACTTGTGTGCTTGCTGTGCTATCACCAACATTAATAATTCTAACGGCGGTTGCTTGATTACCGGCATTATCGGTTGCAGCGTAAGTTAAGGTATAGGCTTGTGCTACATCACCTACGGTACCTGAGGTAGTAACGCTTACTGCTCCATCAACGGTATCTATTGCAGTGGCACCTGCATCGACATATTCACTGCCTAACGGATGATTAATTGTTGTATCGCCAATTATGCTAATCACAGGTGCAGTGGTGTCTGCGACGATAATTGTTCGAATGGTCGACGTTGTATTACCAGCAATATCTGTAGCGGTGTAAGTTAAGGTATAACTTCCGGCACTGCTTTCTACTTGCCCAGAAGTTGTTACAACAACATCACCATCAACTAAATCATTGGCACTGGCACCGGCATCAGTATATTCAGTGCCTTGTTCATGATTAATATTGGTGTCGCCATTAAGCGTAATAGTAGGTGCAGTAGTATCTGAAACGGTAACTGTTCTTATTGTTGAGGCAGAATTCCCTGCTTTATCTGTGGCGGTGAAAGTTAGCGTATAAATACCTGCTTGTTGACCTATGGCACCTGACGTAGTTACTGCGGTTACAC
>CAJXPP010000248.1 GCA_913058195.1 uncultured Gammaproteobacteria bacterium
GTAGATCGTCGGCAGCGTCAGATGTGTATAAGAGACAGGTAACAACAACAGGAACTGAAAATGGTGTTGGAAACCATGAGTAAACTGCAGGGAAAAACATAATATCTACTTTTGATTTTTTCACTGCCTGCCGAAGCGCCCACATATCTTTTATAGAACGGCTACTCGTAGACGTTGCAGCTTCGGTTAAATTTCTAGATTGCATGATCTGGATAATATGAACATTATCTCTGATCATCTCAGGAACAGGAGATTGATCAACAAACAAGTAGTATTGGTGGTTAATTGGGCTATCAAAAATTGCCTTAAGTAACTCTCGAGTAAAGCGCCCAAAACCACGTTGGTTCCACCAGCATGTCGCATCAATACCTATTTTCATTTATACATCCTTATATAAAAACTGACTATTTATCTATTAATCATTGATATAAGCTCATCTCTAGCTTTCGACACATCAAGACTGTCACTGCTATTAATAGGGATTTCACCCTGCTCGATAACAGAAAAATAAAACTTCTTTATTAACGTCTGCAGACCAGGGTAAGCAGGTTGACGAATAAGAGAGCGTTTAAACAAATTAATTACACTGACGACAAACGTTTTAAGCGATAGAAAAATTGGCTGGGTAATTTTTTTAGCTTTAGAAACGCCGCCATATTCTTTGATTAAATAATCATGAAATAAATTAACATGAACCGTCCCTTCTGTTGCCTGTAAAGAAAACTGGCAGATGGTGGGGCGAGCCGACATACTAATGTAAATATTCAAAATTACATTGTTATATTCACCTAGAATAACCAATTCGCCATCGTTTACTTGTCGAACAATCCAATTAGAGCAATTAAAAGACCGTTCCGGCCATAATTGACGCAAGATGGACAGTGGATGAGGAAGAATATCTTTAATTACCTCGTTTAATTGACTCGTCGAATCTGCACCTGCAGAAGTGATGTTAAAATCAATTCTTAAAGGATTGCCAAAACTTTCAAGTTCATTAACCACTTGTGTCACACCATTTTGATAACAGAACTGATGAACTGGACAAATCAAGAGGTTTTTTGCCTCTGCAAGCCTATGTATTATCATAGCTTCTGCAGAGGTCATCACTAACGGCTTTTCGATTAAAGCATGAATCCCCACTTCAATAGCTTGATTTGCCAAATCAAAATGCTTACCAACGGGCGTACAGATATGTATTACATCAGGGACAACCTCCTCCAACATCGAATCAATATCAATATAGGCTGAGCCCTGATTAATTTTCTTAATTAATTTATGGGCATTACTAAGGTTAGTGTCAATCACTGCCACTATATTCGCACCTGCCCTTAATGAGTACCGTGCATGCCAATACCCCATCAAGCCAGCACCAACAATGGCAACATTAAGGCGTTTTAGTACTTTATATCCCATTTTATAGGTTAAGAAACTGAGGAATCAGTATTTTAAGGGTTAATGAAAAACACTAAGTGTTAGCAAAAAAACATCCTTGAAATTATTAGTCTACAACTAGTTTCTTTGTTTTATAGTGATCTCGTTGAGGTCCACTCAGTTTTTTTTCTTCGTGATAAGTAGACTCGGTATTAACCGCCATATGATCAACAGGATAACCAAGCAATTTACGGCCCAACAGCAAACCCATTTCAATCGAATGATCAGAATTGTTGTAACGGAAAGAGCCGCCCCGGCCAGCAATATGTAATCCTTCAAATTTGGCAACAAAATCATTTACGATTTTCGTTTTTTCACCATATTGCAAATCATAGACTGGGTATGCTTGCCTCGTTCGAATAACAGCCCAACCAACGACTTCTTCTCGTTTCACAAAATTTAATTTATCGACCAGATCATCCACACATCGTTTTGCAACTTCATCGTCACTTAACGACCACAGTTCATCTCCAGCTGAACAGAAAACCTCGAGCACCAATGAAGTGTGCTCGTCATCAGGCACCATATCAATACTCCAGTTTTTAGGCTCGTGCAAGCGACCAAAAATCAAATCCTGGTCCTGGAGGTACAACCATGTATCTTTAGATACCTGTTTCTTTTTAAACATCACATTAACAGTGATCAAATCACGAAACTCCATGCTTCTCGCGGCTTCTAATACTTTCTCATTGGCGGCAGGAACAATAATTTGAGCTAAAATGCCCAAAGGAATTGTAGACACTACTGAATCCGCAATAACAGATACCTTTTCATCACCATGACTATATTCAACTTCAAAGTTTCGAGGGCCATGATAGGTAACCTTAGTAACTGTCGAGCTGAGTAAGATTTCATTCTCATCTACTGCGGAAATATCCTCTGCCATCCGATCACAAATTCGAGCAAAACCATGGCGCGGATACATAAACTCATCTACTAAACTAACGACCTTATTCCGACTGTGGACAATTGCCTCGCGTAAAATAGTCATTATATTAAGACCTTTACTCCGCTGACTTACCCAATCTGAAGATAATTCTTCACAGGGTTTGCCCCATACTTTTTCAGTATAAATCTTAAAAAACATCTCATATAACTTACTGCCAAATTGTTTGGTATAAGCTTGTTTCATATTTGTTACTGGTTTATCAAACACCGCGTACTCAATGAGTGCTTTAAAAAAAGTAATCCCAGCAATGAATATGGTAACCGGCCCTGCTTTAGTCACTACATCATAAATACTGAGTGGGTAATTAAAATATTTACCTCCATAGTATATGCGGCTAACCCTATTCACCATCACAATTTCATCTTTCATTAAACGACGAAACCAATTATTGAGCTCTTCATTTTGAGTAAACCAACGATGCCCACCCAAATCAAACCGATACCCATCAACTGTTACTGTCCTGCACAGCCCACTTACATAATCGTTTTTCTCAAGTACCGTAACTTTAGTTTTATTTGAACTCAGCTCATGACCGGTAGCCAGTCCTGCTGGCCCAGCACCCAGAATGCATACATGCTCTGCAGGTTTAAGCTTTACAGGTTGCTGCTCTTTAGGTTTGTAATAAACAAGCCTGGGTGTCTCATTATTTCTGTAGTTAGAAACTTTGTTATATGTGAAACTAAAAACCCTAAAGGCAAGATAAGTAATAAAAAATAGCTCTATACCGCCTAACAAGCTCCCCGAAAAACTGACAGTGTATCCGGGCAGATAAAAAGACATTAAGGCAGCGTGGATGCTTTCACCTGCTGTTCCCCTTAAAACCAGAATATTTGTCGATATGATAAGCAATAGTGAAAGGCTACATGCAACAGCCACCCCAATTGAGTGACTTTCTAACTTCAATACTTGAGGTTTTACAAATACACTGGCCTGTTGGTTGTCATTGATAACATTTGCAATATTAGTACCCAACGACTTGGCATACGTGTAATAAAGAACTGAGCCAAATAGTCCACCATAAAGAAAGGCCCAGATAAAGCCTATAAATGCTCCGGCAATAGAAACTGAATAACCAGCAAAGAAAACGCTCAGTAGATTGAGAAAATCACCGCCACCTTTGAAGTGTGAAATTAATGTTACAAAAAATAGAGTGCCCCCTGCGACACTTCCAAAAACAACACCCAATAAT
>CAJXPP010000249.1 GCA_913058195.1 uncultured Gammaproteobacteria bacterium
GGGCCCACCATATATAATCAAGCCTCAGCACTAGTTTTAGTGTTGGGGCTTTTTTATTTTTATCTCTTGTAGACGCTATGTAGACAGTTGAAGCTGCTATTTCAACGGCATGAATGCAATGCTGATACTCTGAGCGTATTACATGAGCATTATTTAAAATAATAAATGATTTGTAGTAGTTAAGGTTTTATCTGGCAGCTTGCGACCCACAGCAGCCAGTCGATACAATTGTTATGATGGTCCACAACGTCATAAAATAAGCGGTTAAATAGAATAATGGAATCACCTATCTTAAATGATGAAAAGATGTCATTCCTGGCATTGAGACATTCTCTCGAGTCTTACGCGCCGATCAGTGACGAAAGTTGGGAGGCGCTTAAAGGTATATCAAAATTTAGATCACTAAAAAAGCACACTCTTCTTTATCGTGCCGGTGACATCCCTCAATCCTATGCTTACATTTATCAGGGACTGGTTCGTGGTTTTGTCTGTGATGATAAGGGTAATGAGTACAATAAAAAATTCTTTGATGAGGGCAAGTTCCCTGGAGCAATGTCTGCACTGTTGACTAACACGCCATCAAAACTTGGCTTTGATGCACTGGAAGAAACCCTTTTGATCGAAATCGATTTTTTGGCCTACCGACGGTTACTGCTTGAACACGATGATCTCAAATTGTTTCAGATCTCCTATCTTGAAAAAAATTGGCTACTGGATAAAGACGAGCGTGAAATTGCACTTGTTCAACAGGATGCCTCCGCTCGCTATCAACAGTTCATAAGTGAATTCCCCAGCTTGGTACAACGCCTGCCCCAGTACCATATTGCCTCTCATTTGGGGATTACGCCCACACAATTAAGCCGTATCCGAAAAAAATTATCAATCCATCAACCTATGTAAATGCCTCTGGAGCTTCAGTCATATAAGATTCGTTCATCAGCTGCTGACAAGCAGCATCGAAATGAATTAACAGCCTGGAGGCACAACCTATGGAATTACTTGATGCATTAAACTGGCGTTATGCGGTTAAGCAGTTTTCTGAAGATATTATCCCTGATGCAGTAATAGCGAATCTGATCCGCGCCACAAGTCTTACGCCGTCTTGTTATGGTTTACAGCCCTATCAGATCATTCAAGTTAATGACCGCTCTGTGCGTGAAAAGTTACTTACTCACTCTTGGGGGCAAGACAAGGTGGTCGAATGCTCACACCTTTTGGTGTTTACGGTCAGCACTGCTGGCATCGAATCTATCGTTGATCGTTACTTACACCAGCAAGCCCATATTAATGATGAAGCGATAAGTGAGCTTGAAGACTTTCGTGCCTATTTGATCAGAACGCTTGGGGCTAAACCGAATGAACAGGTGATCGAATGGGCGCACCGACAAGCGTATATTGCATTGGGAAATTTACTAACATCAGCGGCAGTCAGTGCTATCGACACTTGTCCTATGGAGGGGATTGATGCTGCCGGATTCGATGAAGTATTAGGCTTACAAGCACTGGACCTGACCACCTCGGTGGTATGCACGCTGGGATATCGCAATACTGGCGATAAGCATGCACTTAAGCCCAAAATCCGCTTTGCGAACAGTGATTTTTTGAGGGAGGTGTAAGGTGAATTATTTTCCCTTGTTAGCGATTTTTGCAGGGGTCGTGATATCACTGCAAGCTACACTTAATGC
Source organism: uncultured Gammaproteobacteria bacterium (assembly GCA_913058195.1). Classification (GTDB taxonomy): domain Bacteria; phylum Pseudomonadota; class Gammaproteobacteria; order Nitrosococcales; family Methylophagaceae. The sequence continues at coordinate 1,686 of CAJXPP010000249.1, forward strand.
ACGTTTGGGCGTGTTATTACAAAATACGCTGTTAGGTACGGGTATCGCCTTTTTCGTAGGCTGCCTACTGTGTTTAAGCCTTGTTGCTGTCACCGGAAAATTTAATGTGAATGCAACAAGTTTACAGACAGTGCCTGTGTACCTTTGGTTTACTGGAGGGGCACTAGGTGCACTTGGAGTCGGGCTGTTGTATTTTTTAATACCACAGATGGGAATTGGACCGATGACGGTTTTCTCTCTAGCTGGCCAACTTATTGTTGCAACGGCTGCCAGCCATTTTGGTTGGTTTGATCTGCCTCAGAACCCTGTTACCTTGCAAAAGCTGATTGGGTTCTTCGCACTTTTCACAGGGGTTGTATTGGTAAATGGAGAAAGTTTTTATGCATATTGATAGCGCTAACCTCAATAACCTGACTCAACTCTGGCAACGCTACGGCGCTCGATCACTCTATGAAGATGATCAACTTCAACTGCACAAAAGCATCAGTTGGCCTAACCGTGTATGGGTCGATATGGCAAGGCCAGTATCCAGAAGAAGCCTGGAGCAAACCGCAAAAAATGCATCTGATACAGCCATCTTTCCGCTTTGGCCCGCTATGACAGAAGATGGATCAGCCGGACCGCAAGAGACTGTTGATGCCTTACTGCATCAGAGCGGTGACTGGCAACCGGCAGTTCAGCACACGGCTATGGCATTACAGCTGAATAAACAAGTTCTGGTTAATACCCAATCTGTGGCCCGATACCCGATACATTTTAAACACCTTAGCAGTGATGATGATATCGCAGCCTGGGTAGCTACGGGTAGCAAAGCATTTGGCTATACCATTGATGAAAATGTCATTGTGCCGTTGCTGATTTGTGAAGATGTTCAGATATTGCTGGCTTATAACGAAGACTCTCAGCCTGTTGCAACAGGGCTACTGTTTAAAACTGGTGATGTTGCAGGTATTCATCAGATTGGTGTGCCAGCTGCTCATCAAGGTAGGGGCTACGCGACTCAAATGATGCGCTTTCTCATTCAATGTGCCGAGAAATGGCAGGCAGACTATGTTGTTCTGCAAGCGTCAGAAGCGGGAAGACTGGTGTATCAAAAACTGGGCTTTGTTGACCAGTTTTTGATTACTTATCTACAGAGGAATAAAAGCTAATTGCAAGCCTGTCATTTAAGTTACTGCGTCTCTATATTAACTGTTATGCAGAAGAATGTAGGCGGAGAAAGATCAATACTGAGTCCTATCGGAATCTAAAAAAACAATGAATTTCATAATAAAAAACATAAAGTGGGTAATGTTGATGTCAGGAGTACTGACATTCACAATGTTCTATGGGGTGTTCGCTCCACAAGCAGCACTCGAATCAATGTTCGGCGCTTCATTCAACGGGTCGCTTGAAAATATCATTATTCGAAGTTGGTCTGCATTGGTGGGGCTGATAGGAATAATTCTAATTTATGGCTTTTTTAGCCCAAAAAATCGTGTGTTTTCGATCTCTGTAGCTGCATTTAGCAAACTTGTATTTGTGACGCTAGTATGGTTATTCGGACAGGAGTTTCTGGGTAAGGTCGCACCAGCAATAGCAATAGATTGTGTTGTAATAATTCTGTCGGGGCTATACTTATTCGCACGAACTTTACAGCAACAATTACCCAATAAGATACTCAACAGGCCAGACTCGCAAGGCTTATGTTAAAAAGAGGATTGCTATTGGTTACTTAGTCACAATAGTTTCAAAGAGGTAGGGGGAAGCGGTTTCTACCCACATTGGACATTAAAAATAAGGCAGATATCCTTACCAACATTCACTGAGAGCTATTTATAGGCTGTCTCTTATACACATCTCCGAGCCCACGAGACTAGGCATGATCTC
>CAJXPP010000250.1 GCA_913058195.1 uncultured Gammaproteobacteria bacterium
AGAATCTTGAATCATATGGCCGGACGGTAACTCAACCAACCATGAGCCTGACTTGTCAGTCGTTAAACGATAGTCTTTGCCTTGGTGGTGCCAGCTACCGAAAATACTGCTTGCTCCCAGTGTGACATTGAGGTGGCCGAATTCATTGTTTTGTTCAAAGCTGATGTCGCCATTATTTAAGACACTCGTACTCGATGTACTTGTACCTAATGTATTTGATTTGTTTAATAGCTTAGGAATGCTGAATGTGGCACCCAAAATAGGTAATTGAAGTGAATTGCTTTTGCTTTTCAGTTGATTAAGGTCAATGGCGTGATAAGCCGAAGAAGCAAGTCCAGGATATGCCTCTGGCTTACTCATTGCTGATTGTGTGGTAAAAATAAGGAACAATAATAATGCATTTCAAATTAATCATATGTTTTGTGGAAGATGGCCAAACGGATTCGATTATGGAAGCGGCTCGTGATGCGGGTGCGACAGGCTCAACGATTATTAATAATGCACGTGGAGAAGGGGTGAAACAAAGTAAAACTTTTTTTGGTTTGAATCTTGAAACACAGCGTGATGTGATTTTGTTTTTGGTTGAAGAGCACCTAAGTCGACATATTCTAGAAACAATTGAACAAACAGGCCAATTTGATAATAAGCCAGGTTCAGGCATTGCCATTCAAATTGATGTTGAAGATGCAGTCGGAGTGTCACATCAAATAAAATCATTGCAAACTATTGTAGAGGATGAAATCTAAAATGAAAGTAAAAGAAATAGTGCGAGTTCGCGATGTTATGCGAACTGAGATAGATATTATTGATGGGATGACAACAATCTCAGATGCTTTGATCCAAATGAAAAATATTGAAAATAAAATACTGATTGTAGATAAACGACATCAAGATGATGAGTATGGTGCTGTGAGAATGTCTGATATTGCCCATCATGTATTAGCGCGAGATAAGTCACCAGAACGTGTTAATATTTACGAAATAATGACGAAACCAGCTATTACTATCGATGCATCTATGGATATACGGTATTGTGCTCGGCTATTAGAACGTCTAAAGCTATCTAGGGCGCCTGTTGTGGATAATGGCAAGCTGGTAGGGGTTGTGAGTGTAACAGGCATGGTGCTCCATGGAGTTAGGGATAGGAATTAGTATTGGATATTCATTGCCAACTAGGTCTATTATCAGAAGCGGAGTATCACTGTTCTCCAAATCAAGATGAGCGCGTTGATAAGAATGATATAAGTGGGGTTGTTATTCATAATATTAGTCTACCTCCAGGCGAGTTCGGTGGAGGGTGGATTGATGATTTATTTTTGAATCAACTGGAACCAACTGCCCATCCTTATTTTGATGCCATTGCCGATGTAAAAGTATCCGCTCATATTTTAGTCCGGCGTGATGGTCAGTTGATACAGTATGTTCCTTTTCACCAACGTGCTTGGCATGCCGGGGTTTCTTGTTGGGATGGACGTGAATGCTGTAATGATTTTACCATTGGTATCGAAATGGAAGGCTGCGATGACCAAACGTTTGAGCCTGTTCAATACCAACAACTTGCAGAGCTCATTAATTCTTTAATTAAGGTCTATCCTAAACTAAGTAAAAATAGAGTAACGGGCCATCAAGACATTGCTCCAGGTAGAAAAACTGATCCTGGACCTTATTTCGACTGGGATTATTTAAAGAATTTAATGGGCTAGTTGTTAGTGTATTGAAGATATAAAAAAGCCCTGAGCAAACTAATTGCTCAGGGCTTTTTTAATTGAGAGAAAGTGAATTACTTAGTAATTGCAATTAACTCAATATCAAACTCTAATGTTTCATTAGGACCAATTGGTGAGCCTTGACCAGCACCACGTGGACCATATGCTAAGTTAGCAGGAATAACGACATGCCACTTACCACCTTCTTTCATCATTGGAAGAATTTCTTGCCAACCTTGAATAACGCCAGTCACAGGGAATGTTGCTGGTTCGCCACGATCGTACGAACTATCAAATACAGTACCGTCTAACAATGTACCTTTATAGTGGGCAATAACTTTATCTTCTGAAGTTGGTTGAGCGCCATCACCTGCTTTTAGGATTTCATACTGTAGACCACTTTCAGTGGTTACAACACCATCTTTTTTGGCGTTTTCTACCATGAAAGCTTGCGCTGCTTGTTGTTTGTTATTCATATCTTCAGCCATTTCTTTGGCTTTTTTCTGTTGGAACTCACCAATTACTTTCTCGGCAGCTACTTGATCAAGTTGTGGCTGTTTGCCTGCAAACATGTCTGCAACACCGGCAGCAAAGGCATCCATTTCTAGGTCAACGCCTTCTGCTTTCATATTTTGGCCAACTTGAATACCAAAAATATAGCTAAGTTGTTGTTTTTCTGTATCTAATGTTGCGGCGTGAGTATCAGCCATTACTGGAGCTCCAAATAAAAAAGGTAGAATTGCAAGTGTTTTTAATTTCATTTTATGTACTCATAAAGTCAATAATGATAAAAGTCTAAAGTCATCAATATCTGATGCTGTTTGTTAGTAAGCTAAATATCGATAAAGTTCAACAATCGCGAATTATCGCATAAATATGACATTAGTATTACCAAATAATAACTGACTATATTGCTTGGTTATTGTTTTAAATGGTACTATAATAGTCCTAATTAGGGGGTGTGTGATGTTACGTATGGGGAAATTAACAGATTACGGTATTGTATTAATGAGTCATTTAGCTTCAAAGACATACCAAAAGCATAATGCTCATACACTATCAGAAGCCGTCAATATACCTTTGCCAACAGTACGTAAAGTATTGAAAGCATTATCACATGGTGAATTGTTAACTTCAGAGCGTGGTGCTCAAGGCGGTTATAATTTGAAACGAAGCCCTAAACAAATTTCTGTTGCTGAAATTATCACTGCACTCGAAGGGCCAATAGCATTGACTGAATGTGTGAGTGAAGAAAGTCAGTGTGAACAAGAATCACATTGTACGGTTCAGACAAACTGGACACGAATTAATAACGCAGTATTCCATGCATTAGATGAGGTAAAACTCTCCGATATGTTAGTACCGAATAGTGCTGATGAAAGTCCGATACATTTTTATCCATCAGTAAAATCAAATAAGAGTGAACTACATGGCTGAACAACAAGCTGAAAAAGAACAAATTGATGATGTACTGGCTAGCGATTATCAAGCTGGCTTTGTTACCGACATTGAAGCTGATAGCTTACCGCCAGGTTTAAGCGAAGACACGGTTCGTGAAATTTCTCGAATTAAAGGCGAGCCAGAGTTTTTATTAGAGTGGCGACTACAGGCTTACCGTCATTGGTTGACGCTGGAAACACCTGAATGGGCACATGTACATTATCCTGCTATAAATTATCAGGATATTAGTTATTACTCAGCGCCCAAAAAGAAAACTGATGGGCCGAAGAGCTTGGATGAAGTTGATCCTGAGTTATTAAGAACATATGAAAAATTAGGCGTCCCTTTAGACTGTCTCTTATACACATCTGACGCTGCCGACGATCTACTCTGTGTAG
>CAJXPP010000251.1 GCA_913058195.1 uncultured Gammaproteobacteria bacterium
ATCTACACAGAGTAGATCGTCGGCAGCGTCAGATGTGTATAAGAGACAGCGCTTAGATAAAATAGGCTCCGATCCCATGCGTGATAAACAGTGGATGAAAGAAATAGCACCACATTGGCAGCGTTATTTGTCTAATGTGGGTAAGAATAATTCAAAAGAATTCATCAAATACCGCTGGATGTTAGAAGAGTTCCGCATTTCACTGTTTGCACAAGGCATTAAAACCACTTATCCAATATCTACAAAACGTTTAGTTAATCAGTGGAATATTTGCTAAGTAGTTCACATTCCATCACTCTTTTCAAGCTGTTTATCCAGTAATTCGCATACTCGGCATAATTAATGCCTACTCTTAAATCAGCGTCATGAATAAGTCACGTTCATGGCGTAATAATAAATCTACAAATTATTATTCTTAATTTTAAGATCTGAATTTACAACTTAATGGCTAATGGTTTAGTCATTAATTTAGGAGAAAGACATGGAAGCGATTGCACATTATCAAAATAATTATCACACTCTTCCTCTAAGAAAGAGAGAACAATTTGAGCAGTTAAAAACGCATTATGACGCCAAACATAAAATAGGTTGGTTCTTAATGGATGCTAACCCTAGGCCTTGTTTCACACCAACCCTTCTTAACGATATTTCAAACTATTTCACATTAGTTAAGAATGAAATGCTTGACTCAAATAATGAGAAATATGATTATCTAGTACTCGACTCTGATATCGAGGGAGTATTCAACCTAGGTGGGGATTTAGATTTATTTTCTGCAAAAATACAACAAGGTGATCGTAGTGCATTATTGAAATATGCGACTAGCTGTATTGATGTTTTATATGAAAATATGACTCATCTCAATACTGAGTTGACTACTGTTGCATTAGTCAAAGGCGATGCTCTAGGCGGTGGCTTTGAAGCAGCTCTATCCAGTAATGTACTCATTGCTGAACGTGGCGCAAAAATGGGCCTACCAGAGGTGTTATTCAACTTATTTCCAGGGATGGGTGCCTTTTCACTGTTATCAAGAAAAATTGGTACTGTAAACGCTGAAAAAATGATCCTATCTGGCAAAATTTATAGTGCTGAAGAGTTATTTGAGCAGGGTGTCGTTGATATTCTAGCTGAAAAAGGTGAAGCTGAAATCGCACTCTATAAATATATCAAAGCGCGAAGCCGAATTGCTAATAGTTGTTCCGCCATGCAAAAAGTTAAAGATCGATGTAATACTATTAACTATCAAGAACTGATTGATATCACCAATATTTGGGTTGATGCTGCACTCAAATTACGTGATAAAGACTTAAGAATGATTAACCGACTCGTGACAAGACAAACAGCAACTAATTAGTTGGTTGACGATTTACCGAACTACTTCGTAAGCTTTCCTCTAAGACTGTAACTGTTTTGAGGAAAGCTGCGTCAATATTTTCAGCTAAATCAATTATCAAGGTACTATTAACATCATACGGTTTAAGACGTTCTGCTTGAAGACATAGTGCTACTAGCTGAGTAGCGCCTAACTCAGATGAAGAACCTTTTAATGCATGTATACTTTGTCGAAAGCGTAAATAATCATCCATTGCAGCAGTCTTAATAATGGCTATATGTTTAATACCATCTTCTTTAAAACCATTAATCAATTGAGATACAAATGTATTACCTCCACCCAATATTGCTAATTCAGCAATAACACTATGATCACACCATTCGTTATCAACTTTCACATCAGCTTTATTTTCTTGTTTCTTAGAAACAGCTAATGCAGCAATATGTTCTAGTAATTGTGTAGAATCAAGCGGTTTAGTTAGAAAGACATCGGCACCAGCACTTAGGCATTTCTGCTTAGCTTCAGGTGTCGCATCAGCAGTCAACATAATGACAGGGATCCTATCTAGCCCCATAAATGGCAGCGATTGCAATACTTCTACCCCTGTTAACTCAGGTAAATTCATATCAAGAATTAATAGCTCTATACTTTCGGGCTTATTAGTAAGCATATCCAATACTTGCTCACCATTTTCAACAATTGTACATTGATGCCCAGCATGTTCTAACACACCCAAAATTACTTGTTGATTAATACGATTATCCTCAGCGACAAGGATGTTGAATGAAGGTCTATCTGCTTGGCTAATATGATTTGCTAAGCTAACAACCTTATCATCGTCGATATTAATGCTTTCAGCTGCGTGGATAGCATTAAACAATAAACGTGTGTCATCAAAATTATGAAGTTCGGAGATATACAACAGATCGAGTTTAGGATTGTATATTGTTGGCGGTTTGGAATTAATTAATACTAATGCTAATTTTTCGAGGCTAGCTTCAGAACGTATCATTTGAGCAAAATTGATAGGGTCAATATCTTCAATGCAGCTTTGTTCAACCAATAAAATTTTATATTCGTGAGCATCTTCGACAGCAGTCATTAATAATGAAAATGCGCGCGCTGTTGATGTGGCCACTGTATAAGAAACGTCCCATGTCTCTAATGCAGGCTTCAGTTTTTCAGCTGTCTGATCAGTTGTTAACAGTAATATTTTTTTGTTGCTCAAAGATAAACTCTCATCTGATACCCTAATAAATGGCAGTTCAACCCAAAATGTACTTCCTTTACCCTTCTCACTTTCAAGCCCAATATCACCGCCTAATAATTCGACAAGTTGTTTAGATATTGTTGTTCCTAATCCAGTACCTTCAATATCATTATTATTACTTGCATCTGCCCGTGTGAAATCATCAAAAATTATTTCAATTTCGTCATTGGAAAGGCCTATACCCGTATCTTGAATTTCAAAACGAACTTTCGTGTTCTCGGCATCACTAGTAACTGGAAATACTGATACCTTCACCCAGCCTTCGTGGGTGAATTTAATGGCATTGCCAATCAAGTTTAACAAAATCTGACGTAAGTGTTGTTGATCACCTTTTAAAAAAGGCGGTGTTGCTGGGTCAATATGACAAGAAACGTCTATTTCTTTTGCTTTTCCCATCGGTCCTTGCATTCTTATAATACTAGTTACAACTTGATAAATATCAAATTTTTCTTCTATAATAACTACCTTCCCAGCTTCAATTTTTGAGATATCAAGAACTTTCTCAATAAGCCCAAGTAAACTGGTCGCTGAACTTTTCATGACGTCGGTAAATTCATATTGTTGGCGGCTGAGTTCTGTTTTTCCAAGTAAGTCTGCCATTCCAATAACACCATTAAGCGGTGTTCTTAACTCATGAGACATATTGGCCAAAAATCGACTTTTTGCTTCGTTTGCTTCTTTAGCACTCGCTATAGCGGAATGTAATTTATTAATAAGAAAGGCTGAATAGGCTGGCACAATTATCAAAATTAACATCAAACTTGTTCCTATCGATTTGTAGTGCGGTTCCTGCCAGAATTCAGACCACATTAATGCACTGCTAAAGCCTAATATGCCGATGGTGGTTGCAATCAGTAAATACCAATTTCCGTAACGAAAACCATTACCTAAAATGACCCACAAATATAATACCTGTCTCTTATAC
>CAJXPP010000252.1 GCA_913058195.1 uncultured Gammaproteobacteria bacterium
CATGCCTAGTCTCGTGGGCTCGGAGATGTGTATAAGAGACAGGCCTTATAAAGGTAAAGGTGTACGTTACGCTGATGAATACGTTCGTCGTAAAGAAGCTAAGAAGAAGTAGGGTAATACTATGGATAAGAAAACATCTCGTTTGCGCCGCGCTAAACGCGCTCGTGCAAAAATTAGCGAGCTGGGTGCGAATCGTTTAGTTATATTCCGTACTCCTCGTCACATTTACGCTCAATTGATCGCTCCAACAGGTTCTGAAGTAATCGCATCTGCGTCTACTTTAGACAAAGAAGTTGCAGCTACAATTGAAAAAACAGGTAATGTTGCAGCAGCAACTGCAGTAGGTAAAGCAATCGCTGAACGTGCTGTAGCAAAAGGTATCTCTAAGATAGCTTTTGATCGCTCTGGTTTCCTTTACCATGGTCGCGTAAAAGCGTTAGCAGAAGCAGCTCGTGAAGCTGGCCTTCAGTTCTAGGGGTTGATAATGGCTAATCATAATCAAGAAAACTCACAGCAAAGTGATATGGCTGAAAAGCTAATCGCCGTTAACCGCGTATCTAAAGTGGTTAAAGGTGGTCGCATATTCAGTTTTACTGCACTAACAGTAGTTGGTGACGGTAACGGTCGTGTTGGTTTTGGCTACGGTAAAGCACGTGAAGTGCCTGCTGCAATCCAAAAAGCAATGGAAAAAGCACACCGTAACATAGTAAACGTTGACCTGAAGGGTACTACTCTTCAGCATGCTATCAAAGGCAAGCACTCTGGTTCTAAAGTTTACATGCAACCAGCTTCTGAAGGTACAGGTATCATCGCCGGTGGCGCGATGCGTGCAGTACTAGAAGTTGCAGGCGTACAGAACGTATTGTCAAAAGCATACGGTTCTACCAACCCAATCAACGTAGTTCGCGCTACTGTTTCTGCTCTTGCGAATATGCATTCGCCTGAAGCTGTTGCAGCTAAACGTGGCAAAAGCGTTGACGAAATACTGGGGTAATTGAGCATGTCTAAAACAGTTAAAGTAACTCAAGTTAAAAGTTCTATCGGTCGTTTACCGAAGCATAGAGCTACATTAAGAGGCCTTGGTCTACGTCGTATCAATCATACAGTTGAGTTAGAAGATACTCCATCTGTACGTGGTATGATTAACAAGGTTTACTATATGGTTAAGGTGGAGGATTAATTATGCATTTAAATACTTTATCCCCTGCACCGGGATCTCACAAAGCTAAAAAACGCTGTGGTCGTGGTATTGGTTCAGGCATCGGTAAAACTGGTGGTCGTGGTCACAAAGGTCAGAAGTCTCGTTCTGGCGGTAGTGTACGTCCAGGTTTTGAAGGTGGTCAAATGCCATTGAAACAACGTTTACCTAAATTTGGTTTTACTTCACGTAAATCTTTAGTTCGCGCTGAAGTTCGTTTACACGAATTAAACCTAATTACAGGCGATGTTGTTGATATTCACGCACTTAAAGACGCTGGCCTAATCACACGTAATATCGTAGCTGTTAAAGTTATGTTATCTGGCGAAATTACTCGTCCGATTACTTTACGTGGAATTGCAGTAACTAAAGGCGCACAAGCAGCTATTGAAGCTGCTGGTGGCAAAATCGAGGAATAATACACAATGGCTACACCAGGAATGGCTACTTCACAAGGTAGTAAAGGCGCAGGCGGTTTGTCTGAGCTAAAACAAAGATTATGGTTCGTATTCGTTGCCTTAGTTGTGCTTCGTTTAGGGTCTTTTGTGCCAATCCCTGGTATTGACGCCGCTGTATTAGCTCAGTTCTTTGAACAACAAAAGGGCACTATCGTAGAAATGTTTAACATGTTCTCCGGTGGTGCACTTGAGCGAGCCTCAGTATTGGCACTTGGTATTATGCCGTACATCTCAGCTTCAATTATTATGCAATTGCTTACTGTGGTTCATCCCGCAATGGCAGAGCTTAAAAAAGAAGGTGAAGCTGGACGTCGTAAGATCAGTCAATACACACGCTACGGCACTTTAGTTCTAGCAACAGTACAATCGATAGCGATTGCCAGAAGTTTACCGGAAATGATGCAAGGGCTTGTTATAAACGCAGGCTTTAGTTTCTATTTCACCGCAGTCATTAGTTTAATCACTGGTACCATGTTCTTAATGTGGTTAGGTGAGCAAATTACTGAACGTGGTATTGGTAACGGTATTTCGATTATTATATTTGCTGGTATTGTTGCTGGTATGCCATCCGCAGTTGGTCAAACAGCTGAAATGGCGCGTCAAGGTGAATTGCACTTATTAGTATTATTGCTAATTGGCGTTGTGGTATTTGCAGTAACTTTCTTAGTAGTATTTGTGGAACGTGGTCAACGACGTATTGTTGTTAACTATGCGAAGCGTCAGCAAGGCCGTAAGGTGTTTGCCGCGCAGAGTACACATTTACCACTGAAAGTGAATATGGCAGGTGTTATTCCACCAATTTTCGCCTCAAGTATTATCTTGTTCCCTGGCACGCTTGCGAGCTGGTTTGGACAAGGTGACGGTATGGTTGCTGATTTCCTACAAGAAGTATCAATTGCTATTTCTCCAGGACAGCCGCTTTACGTAATGTTACTTGCAGCAGCGATAATATTTTTCTGTTTCTTTTACACGGCTCTTGTTTTCAATCCGCGTGAAACTGCAGATAACCTTAAAAAATCTGGTGCGTTTATTCCTGGGATTCGTCCTGGTGAGCAAACGTCAAAATATATCGATAAAGTAATGACTCGCTTAACCTTAGTTGGTGCGATGTATATTACCTTTATCTGTTTAGTACCTCAGTTTATTATCATGGCATGGGACGTTAATTTTTACTTTGGCGGCACATCACTACTAATTATAGTAGTTGTGATAATGGATTTTATGGCACAAGTACAAACGCATTTGATGTCTCATCAATATGACAATGTACTTAAAAAAGCAAACCTTAAGGGCTACGGTCGTTAGACCAAGTCATTAGGTAACGGAGTATAAAATGAAAGTACGTGCATCCGTAAAAAAGATTTGTCGTAACTGTAAAGTTGTTAAACGTGCTGGTGTTGTTCGCGTAATCTGTGAAGAGCCAAAGCATAAACAACGTCAAGGTTAGTATTGACCTTAGCGAAAGCTAGATCTTTTAGAAGTGGTATTATGCAGATAATTCTGTATAATGCCGCTTCGATTTGCAAAGAAATGCGGCTGGTTGAGTATCCTAACGGGCTTTTCAACTGGTAAATTTTAATTTAAAAATAGGAGATGTGTTTAGTGGCCCGTATCGCTGGCATTAACATCCCTGATCGTAAGCATGCAGTAATAGCCATTACTGCGATCTTCGGTATCGGAGCTACACGTGCGAAAGCAATTTGTGCAGCAACTGGTATTGCAGAGTCAACTAAGATCAGTGAATTGGACGAAGCTCAAATTGATTTGCTTCGTGCAGAAGTGGATAAATACACCGTTGAAGGTGATTTACGCCGTGAAGTTTCAATGAACATTAAACGTCTTATGGATTTAGGTTGTTTCCGTGGCA
>CAJXPP010000253.1 GCA_913058195.1 uncultured Gammaproteobacteria bacterium
GTGTATAAGAGACAGAGCCGACCCAGATTGGTTTATTCCCCAACAAAAATTTGATGCCGTCGCGTTCTTACAACATGCGGTATTACAAAAACATTTAAAGAATGAGTTAAACACACTGGTTCCTGACACCGATGAATACCATGCCTTAATGCACGCGCTTGCACTTTATCAGCGCTATGTAGATCGAGGTGGGTGGAATACAGTCGCTAAAAGCCCTTTATTATACTTGGGAGATCACCACCCAAATATTGTTGTCATTCGAAATAGGCTTGCATTTGAATACCCACTATTAAGAGTGTCAGCCAAAAACCCATCGATTCACTATGATGAAATACTCGAACAAGCTGTACGAAATTTTCAAACTAAATACGGTTTAAAAATAGATGGTGTAATTGGTGGCGATACAATCAAGGCTATGAACATCTCCGCACAAGAACGTGTTCAACAATTAAAAATAGCATTAGAACGTCGTCGCTGGATGCCCACTCATCTTGGCCCGCGCTATTTAATAATCAACCTAGCCAATTACAGCTTATCAGCGTTTGAAAATGGGGAAGAAAAATTAGCTATGCGTGTTATTGTTGGGCGTAAGAGTCGGCAAACGCCTAGCTTCGCCGCTAATATGAAACACTTAGTGTTTAACCCCTATTGGAATGTGCCCAAAAAGTTAGCACGATTAGATTTATTACCTAAACAACAACAAGATTTTAATTATTTTTATAGCCACGATATACGAGTATTTAGCCGTGAAAGTGGGAATAAAGTCGAACACGATCCCTACTTAATTGATTGGGAGTCAATATCATACAGAAATTTCCCTTATATTTTGAGACAAGATCCCGGTGAGCATAATGCGCTTGGAAAAGTAAAGTTTATGTTTAAAAATCAATGGAACATTTACTTACATGACACACCCAATCGAGCGCTATTTACACAAGATGTCCGTTCACTTAGCTCTGGTTGCATCCGAGTTGAGGACCCCGTCGCACTTGCCAAGTTCAGTTTAAACACCACACCCACAGAAAAGATCTTAGCCCTACTTGATAGTAAGGAAAACAAAGGCCGCAGAGTAACAAGCTTATTAGCCATATATGCGGTTTACTTCACAGTATCAATAGACCAAGATCAAGTAAGATTCTCACCTGACATCTACCAACGCGATAAACGTATGGCTGACTTGTTGTAAAGGGAAACAAAATCCGTTTATACTTAACAAGTTATGTCTAAATACTGCAGACACAGGGTGAAATAAAATTGTTTGAATTAGATCAGCAACAAAAACATGGGTTCGAAGTTCAACACACATCTAGACGCCGCTTTCTTCAAGTAGGCCTCGGCGCAACAGCCACTCTAGCAATGCCAAATGCGTTTGCTAACCTACTGACACAACCCGAACGAAAACTCTCCTTACTCAATCTACATACTGGTGAAAGCCTAAACGCAACCTATTGGGCTGAAGGTCAATATCAAAAAAATGAACTACACGCTATCAATCGTGTACTTCGTGACCATCGCACCGGTGATATGCACCCAATGGATAATAGCTTAATCGACCTACTCAATATTCTTCATCACCAAATGGATGGTACACAAGCTTTTCATGTTATTTCTGGCTATCGTTCACCAAAAACTAATGCCGCATTAAACAAAAACAGTTCTGGTGTCGCTAAAAAAAGCTTACATATGCAAGGTAAAGCCATTGATATTCGCCTTCCTGGCCGCAAACTTTCCGGTTTACGCAAAGCAGCACTCGACCTAAATCTTGGCGGTGTAGGCTATTATTCAAAATCTGACTTTCTTCACCTTGATACAGGCCGTGTCCGCCAATGGGGCGTATAGCCTATAAGGTTTGATGTAAGGTAGTTCACATGTTTATAAGAGCAACTAACAAGTTGCTTAACTCGTTAGCTGCGCACCCGTAGCATGGCGTTATAGAGATTGAGAAGGTTTCGCGCATGAGAAAACTATCAGTATTGCTTTTTGTTAGCTTCATTTTATTCCAATGGGCAACAAGCTTTGCTGAAGCTTCGTCTTTACAAGAAGCATATGAAAATCATAAAAGTGATGCTCAGGTTCAAGGTAGTGGCACTGTTATGCGTATATTAAAAGACGATAATAAAGGTTCTCGCCATCAAAAATTCATTCTTAGTCTTTCATCCGGTCAAACTATTTTAATTGCACATAACATCGATCTTGCTCCAAGGATTAATTCGATTTCCAATGGTGACCAAGTCCAATTTTATGGTGAATATAAGTGGAACAATAAAGGTGGTGTAGTTCATTGGACTCATAAAGATCCAAACGGGAATCATACTGGTGGTTGGTTAAAGCACAAAGGTAAGACGTACCAATAGCTTTATAACAAGCAAATCAACAAGGACTAAAAACTCTAGGCTGTTCGTTTCGATCATTTTAGCCCACAATTTATAGCCCAATATAAGTAAAAGTTACTATGACAAAATTTGAGACCTTAGTTGCTGATGTTAGCGCATGTTCTATTTGTAAAAATAGTTTAGCTGATGGTGCTCGCCCTGTGTTTCAAGTCCATCCAGATGCACGAATTTTAATTGCTGGCCAAGCACCTGGTCGCAAAGTACACGAGTCTGGAATACCCTTTGATGACGCCAGTGGAAAACGTTTACGAGAATGGCTAGGTATAAGCCGTGAAACGTTTTATAACCCTAAAAATCTTGCAATATTACCCATGGGATTTTGTTATCCAGGGACGGGTAAAAATGGCGATCTTCCACCACGTCCTGAATGCGAACCTGCGTGGCGTAGCCAGTTATTAGAACAATTACCTAATATAGAAGTCACTATAGTTCTCGGTAAGTACGCACAAAAATATCACTTTGAAAATACACACGGTTCTTTAACAGAACTCGTTAAGTCGTGGCAAGAATATTGGCCAAAACTAGTGCCTCTTCCACACCCAAGCCCTAGAAATAATATATGGCTTAGTAAAAACAGATGGTTCGAGCAAGAACTCATTCCAAAGCTTCAAAGTAGATTATCTACTGCTCTATTGAAATGAACTTTGCTAAGAACGTATTTATAGCAGTAACTCTTAAATTACTTTGGCTTGCAGTAGACTTATATGATGTAAAAATCTGAACGCTGCCAAGTTTTCAATTTCAGCTGCAAGGCAACACCTTCTACATTGACAAACCAAAGCTACAAAGCTCTATTGCTCTCTCCTTATCGATTAATTTATTTAAATAAAAGAGATAGTTAGCTTGATTTCTACTTGTAGCAAGTTTATATTGGATTTAGAAATAGCTAAATCTGCCAAAATGGCAGTAGGAGCAAATTATGGCTGTTGGTTGGGCGCGTGATGGCGCCGTACAAGATCAAATTGATGCCAGTGTTGAAGATGCTGTTCAGCTGGCAAGAAGTAGATTAACGGTTGGTGAAAGCTTAGTGCACTGTGAAGAGTGCGATAATCTCATTCCCAAAGCTCGGCGTACAGCTGTTCCTGGCGTTCGTCCTGTCTCTTATACACATCTCCGAGCCCACGAGA
>CAJXPP010000254.1 GCA_913058195.1 uncultured Gammaproteobacteria bacterium
ATGTGTATAAGAGACAGAGGTATAACTTTCTAATAAATTCTGCTCTTTAAAACGAATACGGTTTTTTACTTCATCGACTACTTGTCTGATTCCCTCGGGCTTCTCGATAAAAAACTGCTGCTTACGCTGAATAGATAAGCCTCGGCCTAAGATTGACTCATCGTATTGTGCTTTTTTAGCATTTTCCAACATACTGGCAGAAATATCTGTCGCCATTATTTCTGTATTTAATTTTTTACTACCTACCTTCTGTGACCGCAAATACTCACTCAATGAGATACTTATCGTGTAGGGCTCTTGACCAGAAGAACATGCTGAAGACCAAATACGGTATTGATGCTTTCCTCTTTCACTTAATTCAGAAAAAACTACTTTTTCTAAACAGGCGAAAGGTGTTGTATCTCGAAACCATGACGTTTCATTTGTCGTCATTGCATCGATAACAATATCTCTTAACTGGGTATAGCGAGGAGAAGGATTTCGCACAAAAGACAATAACTCAGATAGAGAACTGATGCCTTCATCACGCAGTAATTTTGTTAGCCGACTGCTAATTAGATATTGCTTTCCCTCTCCCAAATCGATGCCACAAGCGTCTTCAAGAAAGCTTTTAAATTGCTCATATTCCCGTGGGGTTATTTGGTTAAGCATCAAGATATTTTAATATTATCCGTTTATCATTTTATAAAACCTGTCACTAACTATATATTACACATGAAAGATGAGCAAAATAAATGCCAACACGCTTCTTTTATTAGCACTCAACGTAGCTTTTTAATATGAAAGCCAACTTACCATCAAGTAAAGACTAAAATAATGACCCCATTTAATATTCTAATTACAGGCTGCTCTTCTGGAATCGGCTTATGTGCAGCTATATTACTTCATCAACGTGGTTATAACGTAGTGGCGACGGTTAGAAGTGAAAAAGACCGCCAGCCTTTAAGTGATTTAGGTATACAGGCAATCATTCTTGATCTCACCGATAGTCAGTCTATACAACAAGCTGTGAGTTTTAGCTTAGATCATTTTAATCATCAAATTGATGCCTTATTCAATAATGCAGCGTATGGCCAGCCGGGAGCAATTGAAGATTTAAGTCGTGATACTCTACGTCAGCAATTTGAAACTAATGTCTTTGGCACTCAAGAACTAACCAATTTAGTGCTTGCTCAAATGCGCTCTCAAGGACATGGTAGGGTTATTTACAACAGTTCTGTATTAGGGATTATTTCAATGGCTTATCGCGGCGCCTACAATGCGAGTAAATATGCCATAGAAGGTTTAGCAGACACACTCAGACAAGAAGTTCATGGAAGCAATATTCATATTAGCTTAATTGAACCTGGCCCTATCCTAAGTCAGTTTAGAGCTAATGCCTTCGAAAAATACCGGCAACATATTAATAAAGCGGCAAGTATTCACCGTAATACTTATGAAGCCATGGAGCAGCGGCTCACAAAACAAGGCCCTGCAGCTCCCTTCACCTTACCGCCAGAGGCAGTTGTCAAAAAACTGATTCATGCTATCGAAAGTAAGCGCCCAAAGATCCGCTACTACGTAACATTTCCCACCTACCTATTTGCGATCCTCAAGCGATTATTGCCTCACCGCTGGCTGGACTGGGTATTAATCAGAGTCTCTCAAGGTGAAAACAAATAAGTTATTTTCAATCCTCTTGATTATAGAGGTAAACAATATACAGTGACATCCCCACCATAATGGTTCCGCCAAAGAAATTACCCAATGTCACCGGAATGAGTTTTTCGATAAAAACAGACATATTTAAGTTGTGTAATGCATCAGCACTAAGGCCTGTTAAAGCAACCGCCTCAGGATCAAGCGATGCAACAATACCCAGAGGAATCATAAACATATTTGCAATACAGTGTTCAAACCCCATAGCAACAAATGCTGAAATAGGGAAGATAACCGCAAATACTTTATCTGTTACCGAACGTGATGCATACACCATCCAACTTGCTAGACAAACTAAAGAGTTGCAGAAAATCCCACGAACAAATGCTTCTGTATTAGTTATATCGACCTTAGCTAAGGCTATCTCTATTGCTGTAGCACCAAAGCCATGGTGAGCACCATCTAAAAACCCAGAAGAAAAAACCAAATACACCGTGATAAAAGCGCCTAGGGCATTACCAAGGTATACCAAACTCCAGTTTTTCAATATTTGAATTGTCGACACTTTGCCTTTCGCCCAAGCAAGCACAATCAGGTTATTACCCGTAAATAACTCCCCTCCAACAATTACAACCAGAATAAATCCTAGAGAAAAGGCTAGTCCGCCTAATAGCTTGGCTGCGCCATAAGCTTCTGCAGGATGTGTCATCGCCACAGTGTAATACATCGCACCAAATGAAATAAATGCCCCTGCCATCATTGATAAGATAAGCAATGGTAAAAAGGGCATATTGGCCTTACTGACACCTAAGGTTTTAACCTTCTGTGCAACTTCTGAAGGTGTAAATGCATCTGCAAATTTAGTCATAGAGGGTCACAATTAGAGATTACAAAAGCCTCCGAGTATAACAAAATAATATGCTTCCACACATAACCTTACTTATACAATGGTTATTGCACCGTAAAGCTTAACCCATCATTTTCTACGTCGACTTTTATTTTATCGCCACCTTTAAAATTGCCCGATAAAATATCTTGAGCCAAACTATTTTCCAACTGTTGTTGAATCACCCGTTTTAAGGGTCGCGCGCCATAAACGGGATCAAACCCTGCTTCAGCAATAAGATCTAAAGCCTCGCTACTCACTTCTAATTCCATGTCATGTTCTGCTAATCGCTGACGTAAATGGACTAACTGGATTTCAGCGATAGCATGGATTTGATCACGCTGCAGTGGATGGAAAACCACCACATCATCAACTCGGTTAATGAACTCAGGACGGAAGTGCTGACCAACAATCTCCATCACTGCTGCTTTCATTTTGTCATAATCGTCGTCACCCGCCATTTCTTGAATCACATTTGATCCAAGATTAGATGTCATCACAATAACGGTATTACGAAAATCGACAGTACGGCCTTGACCATCGGTCAACCGACCATCATCTAATACCTGTAATAAAATATTAAAGACATCTGGATGCGCTTTTTCGACTTCATCAAGCAAAATAACAGAGTAAGGTTTTCGGCGAACCGCTTCTGTTAAATAACCACCTTCCTCATAGCCTACATAACCTGGAGGAGCGCCAACCAAGCGGGCAACCGAATGTTTTTCCATAAATTCTGACATATCTATTCGTACCATTGCCTCTTCGGTATCAAACAAAAAAGTTGCCAAGGATTTACATAATTCAGTCTTACCCACCCCTGTTGGGCCTAAGAACAAAAATGAACCATTCGGACGATCGGGATCAGATAACCCAGCACGTGATCGACGAATTGCATTCGCGACAGAATCAACGGCCTCATCTTGCCCTGTCTCTTATACACATCTGACGCTGCCGACGATCTACTCTGTGTAGATC
>CAJXPP010000255.1 GCA_913058195.1 uncultured Gammaproteobacteria bacterium
GAGATCATGCCTAGTCTCGTGGGCTCGGAGATGTGTATAAGAGACAGGTGTAATTCCACTCAATACTGGCAGCACCATCCAGATTGTCGGTAGCTGATACATTACCAGGTATTTCAGTTGGTATAGCACCCACCAACGTTATCAAATCGGACGTTGAATTACTCGCTCCGTCGTTATCAGTGACTACTAACGAAACGGTATAGTCACCTGCTGACGCAAATTGATGACCAATTGATGAACTTACTGCCGTTTCTGTAGACCCATCACCATAATCCCAGCTAAATTGACTAATTGAACCGTCGGAATCGGTTGACGTAGATGTAAAGTTACAATAAAAGGCCTCATCGCAAGTTGAAGTAAACGACGCGACAGGGGTTTGATTAACAGCTGCGCCGATGCCCTCGAGGGAATTCGCTACTTGAATTAGTCCTGAACCATAAACAGAGTCTTCACCAGCAGAACCTAAATCCATAGCCGATGATTTTAATTTACTCAGCACATCGGTTCTAATTAAGGAGTTATTAACCGACAACAAAAGAGCTGCAGCGGCTGATACATGCGGAGTGGCCATGGAAGTGCCGCTGTAGGCATAATACCCCCATACATCGTTATACCGAGTTTCCTGCACTATTCCACTGCCTGGAGCAACAAGATCTAAACTAGGACCTTGATTAGAATAAGATGCAATTCCATTACCCTCAGCCACAGCGCCTACTGCAATGGTATTGGGGTGACTTGCTGGATACGATACGTTTGAAGCACCTTCATTCCCTGACGCGGCGACAACGATCACATTATCAGGAAGAGTATTAAGCACTGAGTAAGACGCAGCCCCTGCAAAATCACTCAGAGAATATGAGGCAGGGTAACCCAAACTCATACTAATGACCCTCGCACCTTTATCTATCGCATAAGCAATAGCTTCAGCCATATCGGCATCGGTTCCGCTGCCGGAATCACTTAGCGCTTTTATTGGCATAACGCAAGATTCGTAAGCTAAACCAGCAACGCCGGTGGCATTGTTCGTATTTTGCGCAATCGTTCCACTCACGTGTGTTCCATGACCATTGCCATCAAACGCATTGGTCGAGCCATCAATCGTATTTTTTTCATCGACAATACAAGCCATACCATCAATGCTACCCGCGATCGCTATACCCGTATCAATGACAGCAACTTTAACATTTAAACCAGTGCTCACATCCCATGCCTGGCTTGCCTGTACAGCAGGCATATTCCATTGATTACTGAGCCCCGGGTCATTAGGCGTAACAAACTGACTGGTAATGAAGTTCAGATTTGCCTTATTGCCTTTATCTCGGAACCTTCTTAATTGAGCCATTTCCTTACCCGGCGCTACTTTAATCACCACGTATCCAGAATAAGGTAAGGTTTTAATCACGTCATATTCAGAAAATTCAACGCTATCGCCTTTCACCACGATTTCACCCGGCTTAAACGCAGGTTTTGCTGCAAATGCCAAACTAGTACTCATTAAAACTAAAAGACCCAGCGTGATTGGTAGTTTTTTATCTAATAAATTCATCGTAATGCCTCTTAAAGGTAGAGTTGATTTCGTCAGTTAAAGGTTATCAAGTTCGTTAACCGATAAAATTTTATGCTTTCATGAGGAAGCTTAGACTAAGAATTAGGTTGCTAAGGGAATGTTACGAAGTTAGTTGTTGTTCTGTGAAGGTTGTCACGGTTTTTTTAATATCAAATTAGCATGGCGACTTAATAGCCAAATGCACAGCGTGTACTCGTTGTTAATACACCTGCCGCATTAACCCCATTTTTCTTGATAAGAACCGGGAGCTCCCGGATCAAAAAATAATATTGTCCATATCAACGCTATCAGTTCCGTACTAACTGACTTTGCACCTTCACTTGTTTGCCACCATGTTGACAAGTCAAACCTTGAAGGATTAGATGCGTATATGCCAATATGGTTTATTGGACCAAATGCTTTAGTGTATAGCAGATGAGTTCGCCTTGCGTGGACACTGTCAGTAAAAACATCCATGGTGGCATTTTCAATATTATTAGCAGCAAACCATTCACGCACCATCACCGCACTTAAAAAGGTTCTGGCCTGTGCTGACGCGGGTGTTGATATAACGATTATTTCTTTTGAAGGCAGCCCTTTTGCAAGTAAATAGTCTGCTGATTGCTCAGCATACGTCAGGTGTTTGGTATTAGAATGCCTCTCATCGGGCCCGCCAGTCGTTATTATGAACTGATAACCACTATTGTTACTAAAAAGCGCCAACGCTTGATCTAAACTCTTATCATCTAACCAGCCTTCAACAATAAGATAGCTCCCATGTTTAGGCTCTGAGACAGCCAGGTAATAAGCAGCATTCCTTAACCCAAAAAGGACGAGTAAAACGGTTAGCATTAGTGATAATACAATAACCCACCATCTCGGCAACCACAGAGTATATTGCTTAAAAAACATTGATTTATGCATCTCTTCAATAAATCAATGTTTGAACAGTCACTGACTACTGACTAATAACTCGGCTACTTTTTTACCCGTTTCTTTGTCACCTTGTTTTTCAGCCAGCTCCTTCGCAACTTTAAGGTATTTTTCAGCTTTCACCATCTTTTTCTGTTTAGCGTATAAAGCACCTAAATGATAATTAAAGACAGCAACTTCTGGCGATAGCGACACCACTCGCTCTAATAAGAATTGAGTTTTATCAAGCTCGCCTAATTGCACACGAACCCATGCATATGAATCTAAATAATACGGTTGCCCAGAAGATTTGAATCGCTCCGTCATCGCTTCCGCTTTCTTCAGGTTTTCATCAGAACGGAACTGATCCGTTAATAAGCTAGCCAGGTTATTGATTGCCAGCTCAATATTTTTATCCCGTTCTAAAACACCTTCATACAATTCTTTAGCTTCAGAAAACTTGTAATTTTTTTCATAAAGGGATGCTAACTGCATTGAAATGCCATTATTGTTTGGCGCAATAACCAGCCTTTCCTTATAAACACTTACTGCTTTATCAACCTCACCCTGATTAAGGTATACCGAGGCCAAAGCACTATAACCACCCACCCATTTAGGTTCTATAGACAAGCCTTCCTTTAGTACTGTAATCGCCTTATCAAAAGCCTTATCTTGAACAAAAATATCAGACTGAATGGCATACCCTGCAAATTGGCCTGGATTTTTAGTATTAAACTCCGTCAAAAAAGCCAACAGTTCATCTTTTTGGTTTAATTTCATCGAACAAAATGCCAGCCCTTGAAGTGCACGCGTAAATTGTGGACGTGTTTCCAACACTTTTTTATACTCTTCAATCGCTTCAGCATAATGCTCTTGAGCTTGTGACAACCGGGCATTAAGGTAAGAAGCTTCAGAGGAAGCTTTATCTGCTTTTAATAATGTATCAACAATGCTTTGCGTACCTAACCAATCTTTTTTAAGCAACCTAACTTGGGCTAATGCTTGCAAAACCTCATCATCTGTCTCTTATACACATCTG
>CAJXPP010000256.1 GCA_913058195.1 uncultured Gammaproteobacteria bacterium
ACGAGATCATGCCTAGTCTCGTGGGCTCGGAGATGTGTATAAGAGACAGATCTAGCTCTGCCTGAGTCGTTTTCTTGAAAGTCGGCTGGAAAATCTTCGAATGCGCCAAAGAAAGGGTCATCTAAAATTAGGTCCGCTGTTGAATGGCTCTCTTGGTCCGGCAGTGGGTGGAAGGATGTATTGAATTCGAAGAAGGCGTCGCTTTCCAAGACTTTAGGCTCGTCTTGGGCGAAAATAGAGGTAACAGCTAGACAGGAAGTGATGAATAGCATTTTGCGAATCAATATACTTCTCCAGCTCAACATCATCTGATTTTTACGCTGGTTAATTACCGGACCTGCTGGCGTAGCTTATCTAGTTCTGCCTCGCGAAAGGCAACATCGGTCAGCGTGCGCTGTGTGAGAAAATCGTCATCGATATCTAGCCCCGTGTTAATTTCTACGAACGCCATGTTAGATAATCGGTTCGTGATTAAATTCATCATTGTCAGAGACCGAGCCAACCAGTTGCCGTTTACAAGCTCTACACGCGATGCGATTAGACGCTTAACTTCTTTATTGTAGCGGTCGTACAACTCAGACCGCAGAGCAACGTATCTTTCCTTATCTATGTAATGAATTTGACGTGAATAGCGTGTTTTTTTTGACCTCTCTTTACCTGGAATAGCTTCTATTTTCCAAACAGAACGCCCCGCCACTAACGTGTCTTCAAGTATTCTATAAGTATAGTCACTTATCTTACCTGTTTCAGTATCTTCGGTAGTGAATTCAGACCCAAACAACGATGCGGGTTCAGTATCTTCATCTGAATCCCCTGTCGCGATACGCTTAACTCGGCCTAGTGCGGATAGATAGAGCCAAGTTTCATTTTCTTTTGCAGGGTCGTCATAGTTAAAACTTAACATCCCTATGCCCCTTTCTGATGCCGGCTCAAGGGTTATCGTTATATTTTTTGTGTCTTCTAAATTGGGTCCGTACGACTTTACAACCGATTCCAGGGCCTTAACTCTAGGCTTATCTGCACAAATGATACGCCTGTCTTTGGTTCCAAATTTGCAGCTTGAAAGCTGCATTTTGTTAAAGGAGGAATCATTACTTTGTCGTTGCAGATCATCGACCAATTTCATTATATCAAGACCTGAAACTTCCTGAGCAGACAGAGAATTAGTGGTTAATAGAAAAATAGTGGTAAAGGCAAATCCATATAATTTTTTGGCTTGCATGCTTACGCCCCTAAAAGTTAATTTCTGCATTGACATTTTTTACCCCAAATTTTGGCTTAAAGACGATTATCATTGCAGGGATGAGTAAAAGGTCACACAGTAATGCGACAAATATTGCCATTGAACCAAAAAAGCCTACCTTAGCCATTCCTAAATAATCTGAAAAACTAAGAACGGAAAAACCTAGACCGATAACCATCGTCGTGAACATTACTGCTTGGCCAACCTCTTTTATGGCACTTTCGAGGGCGATAGCTATGCTGCGGGTCTTGGCAAGTTCTATTCGATAATGGGTCATGAAGTGAATCGTATCGTCTACAGCTATTCCCAAAATAATTGGTGCTATAAGGAGTGTATCTGTATCCAGGGGAACGCCAAAAAGCCCCATTAATCCAAATGCAAGAAAGGCAGGTATAGCATTTGGAACCATCCCCATTAGACCACCTCTCAGTGAGCCTAGCGTCAAAATCATGATAAGACTTACTATTAATAATGCTAACGAGAAGCTAGAAAATTGAGAGTTTGCGACTTCATCAGCCATCACCATCAGAGTAGGCAAGCTCCCGGTCAGATTCACATCTAATTCTGGGAAATTAGTTTTCACTTCCGCGAAAGTATTTTTAACATCCACCGATATATCGTTAAATAAAGTCTTATATTCATAAGACCCAAGATTTTTTACAGTGACGGTGATATGAGAACGACTATAGTCATCTGATACTAGGTTTCTGCGATCTTCAGGATTTGCGCTATTAAACATGAAAAGCAGCTGCGATATGGCTTGGTTAGACTCTGGAATTTTATAGTAATCAGAATTATCATCATTCATAGTTCTATTGGTATTTTTAACGATGTTTGCTAAAGAATTAGTTTTACCAATAATATCAGGATAGCGAGAGAGAATTCTCTCTTGTAAATTGTCTATAGCTGTAAGCAGTTGTGAATCAAGCATCCCGTCGCTTTCTTTGGTGTCAATCATGATTTCCATATTTTGAACACCTGACATATTCTGATCGACTATCTCGACAGCAGCTGTTATCGGATGCCCTTGCTTGAACATTTCAGCAATGTTTGTATCAATAATAATTTTAGTTGTGCCATAAGCACAAATAATAAAGCCAAGTCCAAAAGTAGCTAAAATTAAGTATGGAGATTTTTGCACAATTCCAGGTATTCGATTAAGTATTTCTGCCTGAAAGTTTACTATCCAGTATGTGAGTAAGATAATAAAATTTATAAAGGCACCTACGATAGGGCCTAAAGAGGAAAGAATAATAGTGGCTATTAGCACACTTATAAGTATTTTATTCCTTTTTCTCATCGAGGCTATATTAGAGCCGAATCTGTTAGCTAAACTTAACTTTTCTTCTGGCCCTGTACTCCCAGGGCGCCATAGATTCAATAGTATGGGAAGCAGAACAATAGTAAAAAAGAAGGCTAGAAGCACACCGAGTCCCGACATGAACGCAAAGACTTTTATGGGTTCTAAATTTGAGGTGGCGAGTACTGAGATTCCGGCAGCTGTTGTTAACGTTGTCAGAAAAATTGCTAAACCAACTTTTTCATATGCTCGGCTTAGGGCTTCATTGTGCTCGTGGCCCTCGCGTCTAAAACTAAAATATGCACTCATAACATGTATGCAGTCTGCAATTCCTACAGCGAATATTAGTAGTACAGTGAGGGCGATCATGGTGGATATAGTGAGACCTATCCAAACGGTAATTCCCCAACACCATGCAACACTCATGGCAATGGTAACTATTGGCCAGGCTAATGCGCTTCCAGAGCGGAATAATATCCATAACAAAAAGGAAAAAATTAGTACCATCAGGGTACCTAGGAGTGCCATTTGGTTGAGCACTCCTTGCATTTGCCCCATTATAGATGGTGTTCCAACAGCGTAAAATTCTAGCTCACTTGTGTATTTTTGATAAATCGCGGTAACTGCTGCATCGAAAGTGAAATATGCGAGCTGATCAGTGTCCTGAAACTCGATTTCTTGAACGACAGCATCGTTATCGAATTCAAGCTCAAAACTTGTAAATCCGCCGTCTAGTTCGACACCAGCGATGTCTATCACAGATTCGTAACCTTCTACCGG
This sequence comes from uncultured Gammaproteobacteria bacterium, assembly GCA_913058195.1. Lineage (GTDB taxonomy): Bacteria > Pseudomonadota > Gammaproteobacteria > Nitrosococcales > Methylophagaceae. The sequence continues at coordinate 3,324 of CAJXPP010000256.1, forward strand.
AATGGTCCCAAAATCAGTTTGAATAACAATAGCTCCATACTTGCCGTTTTCTGAGTAGAATGCCCCAACGTAATCTTTTTGACTGAGCGCTTTGATCTTCAATTCTTGAAGTCCGGCCTCAGTCGTTGGCAATTGACTTGGAATTAGTCTGTCTGATC
>CAJXPP010000257.1 GCA_913058195.1 uncultured Gammaproteobacteria bacterium
TGGGCTCGGAGATGTGTATAAGAGACAGATATTGGGCTGTACCTAATATATGATCACGTTCAAGTGGACTTGAAATTTCGCTCAAGCCTGCCACTTTGGTAGCACCAAAATCAATAATTTTCACCGTAGATGAGCTATCAATCATAATATTTTCAGGTCGTAGGTCTTGATGTAACATCTCAAGCCGATGGAAAGCCATTAGGCCTTTAGCAATCTGTTTGACGATATCGCGAACTGACGTCATATCTGGTTTAGGGTTATCACGCATCCACTGCGTTAAGGTTTGCCCTTCAATATACTCCATTACAATATAAAGGTAGTTCCGTTGGCGAGACTGCATGCACGGTTTTAAAATATAAGGGCTATTAATCCGACGAGCGACCCACTCCTCCATTAAAAACCGCTCCAAGTAGGCCGGGTCATTCTGCAAATCAACAGAAGGCGTTTTGATAATAACAAGCTCATTAGTCGCATTATCATTAGCTAAGTAAACATGGCTTCGGCTACTAGCATGCACAGTTCTAATAATGGTATATCCATCAAATATCATCCGTGCATCTAAAATAGGGGGGAAAGGCAGTGTCGTTAATTGCTGATACAATTCATCGGCATTTTGAATAGGTAATTCATCTACACGAATGATTTGAAGAGTAAGGTTATCATCACTACCCTGATCAAAAGCTTCATCAACTATTAGCTTCGCTGCTAAATCTAAGTTGCTTTTCAGCCGGGTAATTGTTTCGCTAATAAAAGCATCATTAGCAAATTCATACACACCATCTGTGGCTAGAATGAGCACATCACCGAGCTTTAGCGGCAACGATTGATAATCAATCTCAAGTTGAGGGTTAACTCCCATAGCACGGCTTAAGTGACTTTCTGTTCTACTGATCCAAGTTCGATGATCTTCTGTTAATTGTTCTAACTTATTATCACGTAAGCAATAAATTCGAGAATCACCAATATGAAATAGATGTGCTGTGGTAGATTTTAGGACTATGCTGCTTAAAGTACACACATAACCTTTATCTTTATTGTAACGGTACTCACTTCGATGAGACTGTGAATGTAACCAAGAATTGGTTGCAGTTAAAACTTGTTGAACTGACTTTCTTACTGACCACGCTTCAGAGGTACAAAAGTAATCCATCAAGAACCCTCTTACTGTTGCCTCACTAGCAATTTGGCTTACCTGGCTACTACTTATGCCATCAGCAAGCGCTATAGCTATACCTTTTGATGTTAATGCAGGTTGTTCTGGAATATAAACGCCGTGAAAATCTTGATTAACCGCCTTACGGCCCTTATCAGAATACTGTCCAACAGTTATTTTTAATTGGTGCGTCATTGTTGTGTCAGCTAGTCATTACCAACTCTTATAAGGTAAGAACTTACCATTCATGGTAACTAAGACTCGATCCCCTTTAGGGTCTTCTATTTTTTCGACATTCATAGAGAAATCAATTGCACTCATAATGCCATCACCAAATTTTTCTTGAATTACCGTCTTCAAGGTACTGCCATATACACCGGTAATTTCATGAAAACGATAAATGAGTGGATCAGTCGGTATTTGTTGATCCCAGATTTTAGTCGGATACGCTTCAAGTGCTCTCACCACTTCGCCATCTAATTCAAGATAACCTGCAATCGCTTTAGCTTGTTCTGATGTGGCACTATTCATCCCAAGACACGCTGATGCTAACCACACAGGTGATAATTCTAAATCGGCCCCCATCGTTTCCCATGTTAGATTTTTACTTGCTTTTTTGCTTACAATTACATCTGTCATCGATTGTTTATTCATCTTGCACTCCTAGATATAGGTTTTAATCAAAAAGCCCCAACTAATAACTTAGTGGGGCTTTAGAAATCAATTTATTTACGATTAGGACTTGTTTTTACATGTGTGTAATAAAGAGGTAAAGCAACGAATAACAAACCACCTACCAAGTTACCTAATACTGTTGGAATCTCATTCCACATTAAATAATCCATCACGGTGAAGTCGCCGCCCATAATCATAGAGAATGGAAATAGGAACATATTAACGATTGAATGCTCAAAGCCCATGAAGAAGAACAGCATAATAGGCATCCACATGGCCATCATTTTTCCGCTAGCAGAGGTAGAAATCATCGCACCAACAACACCCATTGATACCATCCAGTTACACAACATGCCGCGAATGAAAATAGTAAACCAGCCCGCAGCACCATGTGCTTGATACCCTAAGGTTCTTGCTTCACCAATGCTACTTACTTTAGCTGCAATTGCACCACCATCAGTATGGTAACCATAAGTTAAAATAAATGACATCATGAAAGCAACCGACAGTGCTCCCCCTAAGTTACCCAGAAAAACTAAACCCCAGTTTCTCATCACACCACCAAACGTCACACCTGGTCGTTTATCTATAAGTGCCAATGGTACTAATGTAAATACACCCGTTAATAGATCAAACTTCATCAAATACAACATAATAAAACCAACAGGGAAAAGTATGGCTCCTGTTAATGGTGAACCTGTTTTAATAGCAACGGTAATAGCAAACACAGCAGCAAGAGCCAAAATAGCACCCGCCATAAATGCACGAATCAAGGTATCTTTAGTAGACATGAATACCTTTGATTCACCGCCATCCACCATTTTGGTTACAAACTCTGTGGGTTCTAAATAGGACATCTTTTTTTCCTCTGTTAGTCAAAGTAAATACACATACAAATAATTTAAGATTCGCTGATTTAGTGGTCTTAAAAATGAAAAACCTATACCTTTTCTAATAAGCAATTAGCCTTATTAGTATTATCAGGAAATTCAAGTTAATACTCACCATTTACAGTATCAATACAACAGAATAAGCACGGAGCATGCCAATGATGTACTGTATTGAATAATATAGAAATTATTTGATTTAAGTACTTTGACTGTCTACACCTTGCACCATTTAAACAGGCACTATAAATGTCGTGCACCAATTAAGGTTATAGACTGGAAGCTACTTAGTAATTTGAAATATAATTATTAGGCGTCATATGGGACTGGGGGTTGCTATGTGTATAAAGATTCGCTGCTTAACTAAGGCAAGCTATCATCTCAAAACTCAACACCCGATAATGAGTATTCCAAAGCCATTGCTCGAATTTGGGGTTATGTAAACTACGTACCTATTCTTACTTTGGAATTTATTTAAACAACTTCTTGATCTCAGGAATGCACGAGCCGCAGTTCGTACCTGCTTTAAGTTGTTTGCCAATATCTTCAACTGATTTAGACTCACCGCATTTAATTGCTTCTTTGATCGTATTTTCACCGACACCAAAGCAAGCACAAACTAATGGCCCAACATCTGGCTGATCTGCACCTGGTTTGCCTGCAAGTAAATTAGAACGGGCTTCATCACTTAGTGGATATTCTGTAAATAAGCTACTCAACCATGCTCGGGTCGGTAATTCATGAT
>CAJXPP010000258.1 GCA_913058195.1 uncultured Gammaproteobacteria bacterium
GAAAGCAGAGAAAGCAGAGAAAGCAGAGAAAGCAGAGAAAGCAGAGAAAGCAGAGCAAACAGAAACGACAAATGATCTAAATGACGTTACAAGTGAGGTTGCTACAGCAAGTAACAGTTCTGAAGTTGATGATTATTTTGCTCAGATTGGTTCGAGTAGTGATGAAGTCGAAGAGCCCGAAGCGTTAGAGTTGAATATGGATGAATTAAACTCAACTAATGAGCTGGATAATGGACAAATTGCGGTTCAGGATGAATTATCTGTACAAACGCCTATACAAGTTGCAGAAGAAACTGCAAATAACCTTCTTGCTAAGGTTAAAAACTTTTATGCTTCACATCGAAATGAAAGTTTAATGGCCGGCTTAATCGCTTTATTAGTGCTTATTTGGATAAGCATTCGGGCACGTCGTGATGAAGATGATAATGACGATGAACAGGGCGATAATCAATATGCACCATCAACGGTGGCTCCCATTGCAGCTGTAAGCAATAGTCAGCCTTTAGATGAAGCTGACACTGAGCACGAGAAACAGGAAGAACTTGCAGCTGCTTATCAATCATTAACTGAAAAAGATACTGGAAGTACCACTGAAGTAGATAATCTTGAGCCAGAGCCAGAGCCAGAGCCAGAGCCAGAGCCAGAGCCAGAGCCAGAGCCTGAACTGATTGTTGAGCAAATTTCTGAGATGGATGATGAATTGTCAGATGAGCTTGAAGTTGTTGAAACAAGTGAAATCGAAGATAGCGATAGCCGTCTCGAATTTAATTTAGATGCATTTTCTGAGGATGAAAATAAATTAGATTCTGAAGCAGATAAAGAAACAAACTCTACAGTTGATTTACATGAAAACTTAGTCGACTTTAACTTAGAGACTGAGAGTACAGATAGTATTGAAGAGCCTGAATTAGTAGCAGAAAGTCTCTCCGTTAGCGAAGATGAAATGCTAGATTTTGGCGAAACCCTAACACTTGATACGAAATCACTAGATACTGAACTAGAGTTAAACGATGAATCTCTATTATTAGATTCAGATGAATTTGTAGAGAATGAGCTAGATATAAGTACTGATGATGCTGAGCATGCTCCACTATCTATAGAGCCAGATACATTGAATGATCTTCCTGATCTTGAACCTGAACTAATCATATCTGAACAAAACAGTGAAGACTTATCGTTAGACGAACTTACGGTTGATACTAAAGTTGAAGAAGATGATATCTCGTTTGATCTAGGTGAATTTGATGGCATAGACGAAGCTGAAACAAAGCTTGATCTTGCTGCTGCCTATATGGATATGGGCGACCCAGAAGGTGCTAGGAATATTTTAGAAGAAGTTTTGGCTGACGGAAGTGAGCCCCAACAGGCTCGTGCACAAGATATGCTTAATGAACTTGTATAAGGACATTGAGTGAAAGTAGCCCTAGGTGTTGAATATGCTGGTACACATTTCTGTGGTTGGCAAGTTCAACCAGATCAACGAACAGTTCAAGGTTGTTTGGCGAAAGCATTAAAGAAAATAACTGGCGAAGAGTCGAAAATTGTTGCTGCAGGACGTACTGACTCAGGCGTGCATGCACTTCAACAAGTTGCTCATTTTGAAACGGCTGCAAATAGAAGTGAGCGAAACTGGGTCTTAGGCCTAAATAGCAATCTACCTGATGATATGAATATAACGTGGGCTAGACAAGTGCCTGATGACTTCAGTGCTAGATTCTCAGCTTTAAACCGGAGTTATCGGTACTTGATATTAAATCGGGTAAGTCGTTCAGCTGTGCATGCAAATAAAATGTGGTGGATATTCAGCCCTCTCGATGTAGAAAAAATGCAGGCAGCTGCAGATTTATTAGTGGGTCACCATGACTACTCATCGTTTAGAGCAAAGCTATGCCAAGCTCATAGTCCTGTTAAGACGGTAGAAAAAATACAGGTAATTCGTCAAGGTGATTGTATTGCTATTGATGTTAAAGCTCAGTCTTTTTTACATCATATGGTACGAAACCTTGTTGGAGTATTAGTCCCTATTGGCGAAGGTAGAAAACCAGTGGAGTGGGCGGCTGAGGTATTGGAACGTCGCGACCGTTCACATGGGGGAATCACATCGGCCCCCGATGGTTTGTATTTTATAAATGTGGAATATCCACAGCAATATAATTTACCAACAGTGTCAGCTTTTCCTGTGGTCTGGTAAAGTAGTCGTTTAAATTACTTTCTCAAAAAAAAATCATGAGAACACGTGTAAAAATTTGTGGTATCACCAGACGCCAAGATGCTGAATTTTCAATTGAAATGGGTGCAGACGCATTAGGCTTGGTATTTTATTCGCCAAGCCCTCGCGCTGTTACGCTCGCGCAAGCGAAAGAAATAATCGTAGGCTTACCACCTTTTATTAGCTTGGTAGCATTATTTGTTGATGCCGAGGTGGATGAAGTTAAAGCATGTTTAGATACTTTGCCAATTGCAGTATTACAATTCCATGGCAATGAGACACCTAGTTATTGTGAGCAGTTTAACCATCCCTATATGAAAGCAATAAGAATGCGTGATGACATTGATTTAAAAGCTGAAGTTAAACGTTATCATTCAGCTTCCGCAATATTGGTCGATAGTTACCAATCTGGTGTGCCAGGGGGAACTGGACAGGTGTTTAATTGGTCTCTAATTAAAGATATTGATAAGCCACTAATTTTAGCCGGTGGACTAGATGCCGGCAATGTTGCAATGGCTATAGAAAAAGTAAAACCTTATGCAGTTGATGTCAGTGGTGGCGTGGAGTTAGCAAAGGGAATAAAAGATAAACAAAAAATAAGCAGTTTTATGCAAGAGGTTTTAAATGGCTGAGCAAGAAAATAGTAACTATTACGATACCTACCCAGATGAAAAGGGGCACTTTGGTATCCATGGTGGACGTTTTGTCGGTGAGACATTGATGGAAGCAATTTATGCGCTTGAAAAAGCATATAATCACTATAAAACAGATCCTGAATTTCAAGCAGAAATGGATAAAGATTTAGCAGATTTCGTTGGGCGACCATCGCCGCTTTATCACGCTGAAAACTGGAGTAAACGTTTAGGTGGAGCCCAAATTTATCTTAAGCGTGAAGATCTTAATCATACTGGTGCACATAAAATAAATAATACGATTGGTCAGGCTTTATTAGCTAAACGTATGGGTAAAACTAGAATCATTGCTGAAACAGGTGCAGGACAACATGGCGTTGCAACTGCAACTATAGCTGCTCGACTAGGTATGGAATGTGTCGTGTATATGGGCGCAGCAGATGTTGAACGCCAAGCTCAGAATGTATATCGAATGAAGCTGCTTGGGGCAGAAGTTATTCCTGTTCAATCTGGTGCTAAAACATTAAAAGATGCGTTAAATGAAGCATTACGTGATTGGGCCACTAACTGTCTCTTATACACATCTGACGCTGC
>CAJXPP010000259.1 GCA_913058195.1 uncultured Gammaproteobacteria bacterium
GACTAAAGCAAAACAGGCTCAAAGTCGCGTTAAAGCCTTGGAACGTATGGAGCTGATTGCCCCAGCTCATGTTGATTCACCGTTTCATTTCAGCTTTTTCCCACCGTCACGCTTATCGTCACCATTATTAAGTTTAGATAAAATCGCTGTGGGTTATAACGACCAGCCATTAATTTCAGGTGTTAAACTTGTACTAGCACCCGGTGATCGTATTGGCTTACTAGGCCCAAATGGTGCTGGTAAATCGACACTAATTAAATTGATAGCAGGCGTGTTATCTCCACTGCAAGGTAAACGCAAGGAAGGCAAAGATATTAGGATTGCTTACTTTGCCCAGCATCAATTAGAACAGTTAACGATGGATGAAAGTCCATTACAGCATCTACAGCGCTTAGATCGCAAAGCCACTGAATCAGATTTACGTAACTTTGTTGGCGGCTTTGGTTTCCATGGTGATGATGCTTTAGCACCAGTTGGACCTTTTTCAGGAGGTGAGAAAGCACGCTTAGTCTTGGCCTTATTGGTGTATCAAAAACCAGCGGTGTTGTTACTTGATGAGCCAACTAACCATCTTGATTTAGAAATGCGTTTAGCCTTAACGATGGCCCTGCAAGATTTTGAAGGTGCTTTGGTAGTTGTATCGCATGATCGCCACTTATTGCGAACTGTAGCCGATGAGCTTTGGTTGGTGTCTGACGGAGCTGCGAAAGTATTTGATGGTGATTTGGATGATTATCGTCAATGGCTATTAAACAAAGATAAAGTTGTTAAAACAGTTGCTGAAACTAATGCGACCAGCAATAAGAAAGATGATCGCCGTTTAGCTGCTGAGGCACGTAAAAAATTACAACCATTACGTAATGTAGTTAATAAAGCCGAAGAGAAAATGGATAAGGTGCAGACTAAACTTGATGCGGTAGAACAAAAATTAGCTGACAACAGTTTGTACGAAGATAACGCGAAAGATAAATTGAAAGCCTTGTTAGTTGAACAAGGTGATTTAAAAACAGAATTAGAGCAACTTGAAATGGACTGGTTTGAAGCCAGTGAAGCATTGCAAGAAGCAGAAGACAAATAGATAGACTCAAGAGATACACTCAGATGGCATTATTATCATTAAAACAACTTACCGTTAGCTTTGGCGGGCCAAACTTATTAGATAAAGTTGAGTTTCAACTTGATCGCGGCGAACGTGTCTGTTTGGTTGGACGTAACGGTGCAGGTAAATCAACCTTAATGAAAGTAATCGCCGGTGAAATAATGCCTGATGGAGGTGAAATTATTGGGCAAGGCTTGAATATTGCGCGCTTAGAACAAGAAGTACCAGATGGTACAGAGGGCACTGTATTTGATGTTGTGGCAAAAGGCTTGGGGGATATTGCTCCTTTACTCATTGAATATCATCATGTGATCCATCAATTAGAGACAGATTATTCTGAAAAAGTGTTGGCGGCATTAGAAAAAGCCCAGCATAACTTAGAGGCCGTAGATGGCTGGTCTGTCGAACAAAAAGTCGAAGCGGTTCTATCTCGTTTATCGTTGGATGCCGATATGGAATTTTCAGCTTTATCTGGCGGGATGAAACGTCGAGTATTATTAGCACAAGCCTTGGTGAAAGAGCCTGACGTGTTATTACTGGATGAGCCAACTAACCATTTAGATATCGCTTCAATTACATGGCTAGAAGAATTCTTAAAAGGTTATGGTGGCACCTTATTGTTTATCACCCATGATCGGATGTTCTTGCAGTCTATAGCGACACGTATTATTCAAATTGATCGAGGCCAGTTAGTGAGCTTCCCTGGTGATTACGCCAACTTCTTAACACGCCGTGAAGCCATGCTAGAAGAAGAAGCCCAGCAAAACGCTTTGTTTGATAAAAAACTGGCACAAGAAGAAGTGTGGATAAGACAAGGTGTTAAAGCAAGACGAACACGCAATGAAGGTCGAGTACGTGCATTAGAACAGCTACGTCGTGAACGCGGTGAGCGTCGTGAAGTACTTGGCAACGTCAAAATGAAACTGCAAGATGCTGATCGTAGTGGTAAGTTAGTGCTTGAAGCGGATAATGTTAGTCAAAGCTATGATGGCCGTCAGTTATTTAAAGATTTTAGTACTGTTATTCAACGTGGCGATAAGATAGGTCTAATCGGTGCGAATGGTTGTGGTAAAACAACATTGCTATCTATTTTATTAGGTCGAAACAAACCAGAGTTTGGTAGCGTGAAGCTGGGCACCAAAATGGAAATTGCTTATTTTGATCAATTGCGTGGCCAATTAGATGAAGAAATTAGCGTAGTTGATAATGTTGGCCAAGGTAAAGATTTCGTTGAAGTAAATGGTGTTAGTAAACATGTAATGGGTTATTTGCAAGACTTCTTATTTACACCTGAACGAGCAAGAACACCCATAAAATCACTATCAGGTGGCGAGCGTAACCGTTTACTACTGGCCAAATTATTTACTCAACCAGCCAACTTATTGGTGATGGATGAACCGACCAATGATCTTGATGCTGAAACCCTAGACTTATTAGAAGAATTATTAATTGATTACCAAGGTACTTTATTGTTAGTCAGTCATGATCGTTCATTTATTAATAATGTAGCAACCAGTACCATTGTATTTGATGATGATGGTGAAGTTCGTGAATACGTCGGTGGCTATGATGACTGGGTACAGCAACGTTCGCTCGATAAACGTGCTAAAGCGCCGGCTAAAAAAGCGGGAAAAGGCAAAACTAACGTAAAAAAAGTAAATAAGAAATCATCATTAAGCTATCAAGAGCAACTTGATTTAGAAACATTGCCAAAAGAAATCGAACAGTCAGAACTCAAACAATCCGAGCTGCTTAAGAAAGTAGGAGAGTCTGAGTTTTATCAGCAGTCACAAGATAAAATTACTAAAACGCAAGATGAGCTTGCTGCCTTAACAACTGAGCTAGAAGTGATGTATGAACGCTGGGATGCGCTTGAGGCTAAAAAAGAAAGCTAATGTCTCAGCCTGAGCCACAGCTTATTGTTAATCAGCAAACGGCTGATGAAACGATACGTGTGTGGCAAGAGGGTGAACGTCGTTGGCTTGATTTTGATGATGGTTTAGTGCAATCAGAGATTAATCTAGCACGGCCTGAATTATTACCATTACCGTTAAATCGGGCTATGTTGGCAGGGGTACTATTTGAGGAAACACCTCAAATAGTTTTACTTGTCGGTACTGGCGGCGGGGCAACTGCTCGGTATTTTTCACATCGCTTTCCTCGTGTGAAAGGCGAAGCAATTGAAATATCTGAATCGATAGTATCAATTGCTAAGAATTATTTTGAATTTCCCGTAGGTGAACAGTGGCAAATTATTCATGATGATATTAAGCACTATGTTCAAGATCTGTCTCTTATACACATCTGACGCTGCCGACGATCTACTCTGTGTAG
>CAJXPP010000260.1 GCA_913058195.1 uncultured Gammaproteobacteria bacterium
AGCGTTTCTTGCACAATCAGAGTCTGATACTGCTGCTTATCAATCGTATCCATAGCTTTTGAAAAGCTTTTCATCGAACCTACTGCAAATGGACGATATGGCACACCCATTGATTTAAAGAAGGTATGTAATTTTCTTTCTGGTGTACTTGTCCAACGTTTATTTTCTCCTGGTTTGGAATCTAGTGTCATACCCGTAATTGAACGCATATAAAGCCAATACAGTGTTAAATTCTGCTTCTTGTATAAAGCGGCTATCTTTTCTTTCGCTTCATCACTAAATTCCTGCCCACCATCCGACACCAATACTACGATACGTGAACCACGATAGGTTTGGCCTTCATACATTTCAGCCGCCTTAATTAAGGCTTTAGCAATATTAGTTTCAGATAAGCCCTTGCCTAAAGCACTTGCATCCACTGTGGCTCGAATCGTTTTCTTATTATAGGTTAGGGGTAATAAATCCAAAGCTTTATCACTGAACAATACAAAGCCAAAGCGATCATCAGGGCGTTTATCAATAAACTCTTGTAAATACTTTTTCGCTACCCGTCGCTTACTATCGGCCTTGCCCACACTGGCCATCAACAACTGGCCTTTAATTGCAAAAGCATCATCCATACTGCGACTACGATCCACTAGCACAACGACTTCTGCACCTTCACCAATACGATCTACCTGTTTCTCAGGTATATAAGGCCCAGCTAAAGATAAGATTAAACTGGCTATCACAACAGAAGCTAGGGCTTTAAATACCAATCCAATAACATTGGATAGGGGATCAACAGGAACAAATTTGCTCCACACCACTGTTTTTTCTTGGCTTCTCGTGATCCAAGGCAAAATGATGAGTGGCAATAAAAGTAGCACCAAAGGTAGTGCCCACTGTAATCCTAATAATTGCATGCTATTATTTTTTAATCCTTAGAAAAGCTAAATTAAATACCGACATCAAGCAATAATCAACATAAGGACGAATTTTCGTCGCAAAATTAAAGGTGCTCTCAATACCAAGGATAGGATACCACTCAGCAAAAGTCATTAACCATGCAGAAAAAACAAGTGCCGTTACCACACCGCCTATCAATAGTATTTCCATTGTTTTCCCCAGTTATAATAATTTTGTTTGATGGCAATAATAACTAAATCAGCTCGGGCATATTGCCCTCTGGTGTATTCTTAGCTTTAATACTCATACTCAAAGCCATAAACTAAGCACACATTACCTTTAAAGAATTTTATGAATTTAAAAGTACAACTTTTATACCGAATATTATTTATCGCAGTTATCTGCCTTACTTTAAGTGCCTTCTATGTGTTGCACCAAACAGATAGACAGGCCCAATCAGAAGCTAAGTTCACTGCAAATCGTATTGGCGTACAAGTCAGAGCTCAAATATTACAACTGTTTACTCGCAATGACTTTGCTAGTCCTTTCCCCAACACCGAGTTATGGCCCGATATAAATAATTTATCTGGTTCATGCATTCAGTTTTTATCTCGTTCTGAAAAACGCCGCAGAAACTTATGTCAAAATATCATTGAGGCTGAGCGTACTTGGCCTACGTGGTTTGGTAGCTTATATCAGCAGCTTTTTTCGCCCGATTTTCAAGTAAAAAATGTGTTCTCATTTAATGCTGCAACCTATGGTGCAATCGTTGTGACATTAAATACACGTATAGAAACCGCCCGAGCATGGAACAATCTTCGCTCAGTAATCGGCGTGTTATTTATCAGTATATTTGCTGTTTGTATTTTGGTTTACATCACCATTAACCGTATGTTGACTCCTGCACAAACCATCGTTAAAGGCTTAGAAAAAATGCAACTAGGACAACTGGATACTCGTCTGCCCACCTTTGATATTAAAGAATGGAGACAGACCAGTGATGCCATAAACCAATTAGTTAGCAATCAAGAACTTGCGATTTCTAATAATAAACAGCTCGCCCTTAAGTTGATGAATATTCAGGAAGAAGACCACCGTTATATCGCCCGTGAATTACACGATGAATTTGGCCAGTGCTTATCAGGAATCAATGCTATCACCAGCTCAATCAATCAAACAGCTAAAACACAATGCGCCGATCTCGTGCCTGAAATAGAACGTATCCACCCGATCACCACCCATATGATGGATGTATTACGCAGTATGTTAAGTCGTCTACGTCCCGTTGAAATTGATGATTTAGGCTTACAGCAAAGTATTAAAAACTTAATCGCTAATTGGAATAGCCGCTCCAATGGGCAAACCCACCATATTCTCACCATCACAGGCAATATTGACACTCTACCTAAGCCCTTGCCAGTTAATATCTATCGCATAGTACAAGAATGCTTAACTAATATAGCCAAACATGCCAAGGCTTCGCAATCAAACGTCATTATTAACTATCAATCACCTAATACTATAGAGCTTGAAATAAGTGATGACGGCATTGCCGAACTAGATAAATTTGATAACACCTTGGGCGTCGGTTTACTTGGTATTCGCGAACGGGTTATGGCATTAGGTGGGAAGTTAAATTTAGCCGCTGCTGAAACAGGTGGCTTAACCATCACCATAAGCATCCCTGTCATCAATAGTCCAGAAGGCATGACTAGTGAATAGCACCGCGAATACTATCAATATAATGTTAGTCGATGATCACGCTATCGTACGAGAAGGTTACCGTTCCTTACTACAAAAACAAGATAATATGGCTGTAATTGCCGAGGCCAGTGACGGTGCTCAAGCTTATTTACTCTATAAACAACATAATCCTGATATCACGATTATGGATATATCGATGCAGGGACAAGGTGGTTTAGAAGCCATTTCACGCATTAAACAATTGGATGCTGAAGCCAAAATAATTGTATTCAGTATGCATCAAAACCCCAGTTTTGCTCTACAAGCAACCCGTGCAGGTGCATTAGGGTACGTTACTAAGAGTAGTGATCCCGAAGTATTGATCCGTGCGATTTATGATGTGCAGCAAAACAAATACACATTAAGTGCAGATATTGCAAAGGCACTAGCCTTGGAAAAACTAGGTTCAGACAGTGCAGCCCTAGATCAGCTCACCGTTAGAGAATTTGAAATATTACGGATGATAGTCGATGCTACGCCCACCCAAAAAATTGCTGATATCTTAAATATCAGCCCCAAGACTGTGGCTAATACACATTATATAATCAAGAAGAAATTAGGTGTTAATAGTGATATCGAACTTATTCACCTCGCTATAAAAATGAATATATTAGATTTATTAGCCTTGTTATCTCAAGATAGCTAAAACAGCAACAGTAATCTAAGCCAAAATTAGCTTTAACTAATTTATAATTCTTTAGTTACTTTATACCTAGAAAATCAACAAAGGCAGACTGTCCTTAGTCCTGTCTCTTATACACATCTGACGCTGCCGACGATCTACTCTGTGTAGAT
>CAJXPP010000261.1 GCA_913058195.1 uncultured Gammaproteobacteria bacterium
GATGTATTGCACTCATAAACTGCTTCCTAAAATGCGAGAATGAAAGCGAGTTTTCGGACTGGGATATGACTATGAGCGGTGTACAAAACCGGTTAGAGAGGGCATATTTTTGAGAATAGTCAGCTCAGAAATCACTTTTATTAAAGATCAAAGAGAGAAAATATCACCGACTAGAAAGTCGGTGATATGAATCAATGCAATTAAACTAGATGTCGAAATCGAAATTAACACCAGCCAATATGCTTCGACCAGTAATAGTCGTATCGTCTTTTAAGAAGCTAGTATGACGACGTCCATCTTCATTTAATAAATTACGACCTTTAACAAACAGCCCCAAGCCTTTCAATGAGGCGGGTTGCCAATTGGCATTAAAAGAAACTAGATTATAGCCATCAGTACTGGCTTCAAGAGCTGCTGTTTTACTTTGATTAAATACCCGCTGATAGTCCATGCTGAATTGTAGATCACCATGAGAACTATCAAAGCCTAAGCCGACACGTGCAGGGGAGATACGTGGCAAATCACCGCCATCATCTAATTTAGCCCGAACATAATCAGCAGAGAATCGTAGTGTGAGAGGTAATTGTCCTTCACTAACACGCCATGCAGAAGTAAATTCACTGCCATAGAAAGTGGCATTATCCTGTTTATTGAAGACCAATAAGCCATCTTCAGCTTCACCCGCTGACTCTAAATAGATATAGTCACTCACCTGATTATAAAAGGCAGTGATATTAAAAGTGAATGGACCGTTATGTCTATCTAAACCAATATCTAAATTAGTATAGGTTTCTTTATCTAAATTAGTATCACCAACTTCAACGGTACCCGCTCCTGCATGTGCACCAAAGGCGTAAAGTTGTTCTGGCGAAGGAGCACGTTCTGAGCGGCTTAAGGCAACTCTGACATGGTGCTTATCATCGATGTCTATTATAGTGCCGGCTGAAACACTAAAAGGGTTAAATGTGCGGTCACCAAGCTGAGCAGATTGAGCTAGTTCATTACCTGGGCTGATATCGATATCGCGATCTGCACCTAAAGTTGCAGGATTAGAGTTGACATGATCGATACGTGCTGCAAGTTCAAGATTACCGAAATCAGTTTCTCTATTTTCCAATACAAATAGCCCATAGGAACGGGTGTGGTTTTCGCGGACATAGTAATCACCATGGCCATGGCCGCCGCCACCTTCAGGTGCATCCGTTGCAAAGTCACGGTAATTAAATTGTAAACCGAGAACACCTTCCCAGGCACCGATAGGGTTATGTAATAATTCTAATCTGGCTTCTGTTTCATCATTTTCAAACTCAGCTTCTACGCCTGATTCTTGTAATACACCATCATCAAACTCTGATCCTATTTCTGCTTGATTAAATTCAGTATAAGCGAGCTTGAAACGGGCAGTATGAATACCAGAGAAAGGATCATAGAGCTCACTACGAAAATCTATTCGGTCATAATCAGCTTCAATACGTTCTTGCTCTTCCTCCCCGACACCAAGGAAAACTTCAGGAATACCGTAGCTCGATTTCCAACGACTATAACCTAAAGCGGCAAAACCCCAATCTTGGGTATAGAGGCCGGTTAAAGAAAAACTATCATTATCAACACCACTGTTTTGTAAAGTACCCTTATTGCCGACGGTTTGACCAGCTTGTTGGAAACCATCGATATCAAAATCATCACTGCGTTGACCCGCATAATCAGTTCGAATTACAAAGTGTTCTGATAAAGGGATAGCAATTCCAATATCCCCTAGACGTTGATTGCCATTGCCACTATAAGTAAATTGACCGTTAATATTCGTTTTATCACTGAAATCCGGGTTAAAGTGTTCGCTGATAACATTGATAACACCACCAGAAGCATTGCCACCATATAACAGCGTTGCAGGTCCACGTAATACTTCTATTTGTCGCGCATTGCTGGTGTCTATTGCGACATTATGATCGGCACCTTCGCCAGAGACATCAGCGACGCCTAGGCCATTATTGAGTATCTGGACGCGAGATCCGCTCAATCCACGTACAACAGGGCGCCCCACGCCAGGTCCGAAATCTGAATTGCTGACGCCAGGTAAGCCATTTAAGGTTTCGCCTAAAGTTGTTGATTGACGACGGTCAAGGTCTTCACCTGTAAGAACGGTGACAGCACTAATTAATTCATCTTCAGCTCGATCACCAAAAGGATCGGAAGTAACGACTAATTTTCCCATTTCTACTGGATCAGTGTCGTTAGCATAGACTGCTTGGTTAGTTGCTAGTGCAGATAAAGTGGCACTAACTAATAAAGCAGTCCTCTTCTTATATAACATGTGTTTCATTTGTATTCTCCAACACAGGCATCAACGCGAAAGACGTCTTTTATTTGATAAAAGAGACGCTCAGCTAACGCATTGATAAACAAAAAGGACATACCTCATTGTTTATGTTGTACCCATGAATAAATAATTTTTTGTATCGCTAGATTCTGTCTATAAAATTAAAGACACGCTAGACGCTTATTTAAATTGCATTAAGGGGGATGACTAAGAGAATAAAGTTGGAGGGGCGCGAATCGGATGATTAGTTTGAAGATGTTGTTCCAACAAGGCTGTGGAAACAATAGACTCGATCGAACAGACCGAGATTAGGTGTGTAATATCCAATTGTGTCGCAAGATCAGCTGAAGGCGTGTGACTAATAGCTTCAAACTTAGAACACTCTTGGCTGGCCTGGTGGAACGGATGTGAGCTGTCATGCCAAATGGCGAACGACTGCATAAACAGCAATATAGCTGCTAGCAAGTAGAGTAAGCGATTTGATGGCAAAACTGGGTTCATTTGGTATCTATTTTAGGTCTATCGTTTTAAGAGCGGTAGGTTTATACCAGCGAAATACTACTGATGGATTAAATTTTGTCTACAATTTATTTTACAAGCAAGTTGATTAAGACTTGTTGGTAAACTTCGCTAAGCGTGTCTAGATCAGCCACTGAAACACATTCGTTTAGTTGATGAATAGTTGCATTTAGTGGACCAAGCTCAATAACTTGAGCACCGGTTGGCGCAATAAATCGACCATCAGATGTACCGCCTGATGTTGATAATTCGGTATCGTAGCTAGTGACTGTCTTGATAGCTGATTTGACGCCATCCACTAAAGCACCACTGGCTGTACGGAAGGGGTTACCTGATAATTCCCATACTAAATCATAGTTAAGACCATGTTTATCTATAATAGATTCAACACGTTGTTGTAATTCATCATGGGTTACTTCAGTGGAGTAACGGAAGTTAAACACCACATCAACAGTGCCGGGAATAACGTTGGTTACACCCGTGCCAGAGTTTAAGTTTGAAACTTGAAAGCTAGTAGGCGGAAAGTCATCATTACCTTGATCCTGTCTCTTATACACATCTCCGAGCC
>CAJXPP010000262.1 GCA_913058195.1 uncultured Gammaproteobacteria bacterium
ACCGCCGTGAAAGGGCAGTGTCCTAGGCCTCTAGACGATGGGGACCTAAAACTGTTCTGGTGAGTTAGTTACTCTACACCTTTTTATGTGATTCATTACATAATACTTAAAATAAAATAGGGGTTAATGTTTTATCATTAAACCCTGATTATATATGGTGTCCCCAAGGGGGTTCGAACCCCTGTTACCGCCGTGAAAGGGCAGTGTCCTAGGCCTCTAGACGATGGGGACCTAAAACTGTACTTTTTAGTTATCTGGTGGAGCTAGACGGGATCGAACCGTCGACCTCTTCACTGCCAGCGAAGCGCTCTCCCAGCTGAGCTATAGCCCCGAAAGGAAGCGCATACTATAAGGATTTGCCATTTAACTGTCAATAAAAGAATTTAAATAACTTTAGCTTAGAGTGTTAAGTTTACGGAGAATGTGCTGTTAGCAACTACAAGAGATTATTCGTTAATTGTAATAAGTGCTTGATGTATCAGTGCTGAAGTTAAATTATGGACGTCCATATGGTACTGGGATTTGATGAATAGCTGATAATATGCGATAAATTGGTGATTATTACCGTTGGGCAATGCTTAAATTAAAGTGTTGCTCAATAACGTTGAGGCTGACCGTGCGCAAACTGATTATTCTAGTAACGATTATCGTGTTCAATTATAGTTCGAATGTTATGGCTGAGCTGTCACCTGAGCAATGTGGCTTTAATAGTGATGACTATCTTCCAGTAGTTACGAATCTAGAGCAAACTGCAATCGATGTTAAAGCCGATACTGCACAATTTGTGGAAAATGAGACGACAGTATTCACGGGTGATGTTGAGGTCGTCCGTGGTGGACAAGAATTGAAATCTGATCGAGCTACTTATAATAAGCTTTCCGGTGAAATAACCGCACAAGGCAATGTACAGATTCGTGATAGTGAAGTCATTCTAAAATCTAAACGGGCTGAGTGGTCAGTTGTTGATGATGAAGGCTCAATGAGTGATGCTTCATACCGTTTGCGAGAAGGACATGCACGCGGACAAGCAGAAAAAGTACTCAGACAAGGTAAAGTACAGACTGACTTAGATGACGCGACATATACAACATGTGCTGAAGGCAATGATGCCTGGCTATTAAAGGCGTCACACGTTAATTTAGATCATGTAAAACAAGTTGGAACTGCTCGAAATGTTGTTGTGAAATTGGCCGATATACCTGTTTTTTATACACCGTATATTAGTTTCCCTTTAAGTAAACAAAGAAAGTCGGGGTTTTTAACACCATCAATTGGTAATACTGAAGCTACAGGCTTTGATCTAAGAACGCCATATTACTGGAATATCGCGCCAGAAATGGATGCTACGATTACACCTCGCTATATGTCTGATCGTGGCCTGATGCTAAATGGCGAGTTTCGTTATTTAAACAACAAACATGACGGAAATATTGATGCCGGTTTTCTAGCTAGTGATGATTTGCAACGGGATGGGGATCGTATAAATCCATTTTACAATGAAGATAGGAAGCATTTTTCATGGCAACATAAGAGTAGATTTACATCTCGATTGAACGCTGATGTTGATTATAATTATGTATCAGATAATGCCTACTTAGAAGATTTTGGTTCAAACCTTAGTCTGGCTAGCACTACACACCTTAATCGATTATTAAATGTTAGGTATAATTCAGATAATTGGAATCTCAGTGGGCGTTTGCAAGGTTATCAAACGGTTACGGATGTTAGTCAGCCCTATCAAAGGCTACCTCAATTACGGTTCCAAGGTGTACTGCCGGATCAAGCTACGGGTTTAAGATATGCCATGACGGCTGAATACGTTGATTTTGATCATGATGATTTAGTGGCTGGTCAGCGCTTTGATATTGAGCCTTCGATCAGTTATCCATTACGTTCTGCAGCTGGGTTTCTTACACCTAGAATAGCGCTACACCATACGCGTTACGAATTAGATGCTAACGGTACGTCAATTGTTAACTCAAGTCCTACTAGGACCTTGCCTGTTTCAAGCATTGACAGTGGTCTGGTTTTTGAGCGAGACATGACTATTTCTAACAATAGCTTTATTCAAACCTTAGAGCCCAGAGCATTTTACCTGTATATCCCAGAAAGAAATCAAGATGATATTCCGATTTTTGATAGCGGTTTAAAGACTTTCACAATGGGCCAATTATTTTCACATAACAGGTTCTCAGGTTCTGATAGAGTTGGGGATACAAACCAATTGTCTTTAGCGTTAACGACGAGAATTATTAATCAACAAACAGGTCGTGAAAAATTTCACGCAACACTAGGCCAAATTCAATATTTTTCAGATCGTAAAGTGACTTTAAATAGCACTGCTACTGAAACACAATCTGACTCAGATATGGTTGCTGAAGTAGTAGCATCAATTACTGAAGAGTGGACTGCTCGAGGTGAAATGCAGTGGGACCCTCATGCTGATAGCAATAATTTGTCTGCCGTGTCGGTTGCATATAGAGGGGATGAAGGGCGGTTATTGAATTTATCTCATCGGTATCGACGTGATGATTTAGAACAAATCGATATTTCAACACGCATACCATTTAATAAGCAGTGGAGTATAATTGGTCGTTGGTATCATTCATTACAAGATAATCGTACTTTAGAAGCCTTAGCTGGACTCGAGTATGATAGCTGCTGTTGGGCGACACGCTTAGTTGTCCGTGATTACATAAATAGCTCAACCGACCAAGAGCGGAATTTGGCAATATTTTTCCAGATTGAATTGAAAGGTTTAGGAAATTTTGGTCAAGAATCAGATAGCCTTCTAGAAAAAAGTATCTTAGGCTTCGGTTCATAATTTGAACTTGATACTGATTGGCTTTGTCTGAATCTAAGTCATATTTATAATGTAAACAATCTATTTTTTATTACTTGCTTAAGCTACCTAAGCTATAGCATATTTTTTGTTGGAATCTTCATGATTAGAATTTTAGTACTCACTTTAATAATGGTAAATACTGTCTGGGCCGTACCTTTAGATAAAATTATCGCTGTTGTTAATAATGAGGTTTTATTAGAGAGTGAACTGGATGATATGGAGGTCACTGTACGGCAACAGCTGCGACAGCGTGAAGCTGCTATTCCACCAACAGATATTTTAAGAAAGCAGGTATTAGAGCGGCTTATTGTTCAACGGGTTCAATTACAAAAAGCAGCAAGGAATGGAGTACGTGTTGGTGATGATGCTTTAAATGCTGCATTAAGACAAATTGCTGATAATAATAAATTGTCCTTACGGGAATTTAGAGATGCATTAGAAGACGATGGCTTTAATTTTTCCAGTTTTCGTGAATCAATCCGAGAAGAAATGATAATCAGCCGTTTACGAAAAAGTCAGGTTGAAGATAGAGTGATTGTCTCAGAT
>CAJXPP010000263.1 GCA_913058195.1 uncultured Gammaproteobacteria bacterium
TTTTGATGATAGCCGCACGATAACGTTGTTTTTTTAAATCGTTAAACTCTAACCACTCAACCTCTTCACCTAGCTGTTTTTTTGCCCAAATAAAAGTTCATACTAAGTCTGTTAAATATTAGTGATCCAAACTGTTTGATAAGGTTCTAATGACACAACATCATTAGTATCATCGAATACCTGTTCACTGATTAAATCACGCCATTCACTTGTAATAATTAAGTTTAGATCTGACATAAATAAAAGTTGAACATCATTACTGATGTTATATACACAAAAAATACTCTGCGTTCTATCTATGCTTTGTCGCCAAAAACCAAAGAGTTTCTCGGTTAAATGCAAAGTAAATTGCGTCGCATTGGGATGAAATGCTGACTGCTTCTTTCTAATACTAATCAGCTCTGTTAGCTGGCTGTACACCTGATGATGAGGGCTGTGTTCATCCGTTAACTCTACTTTTAATTTTTCATAATCCCACTGGTGACGATTAATTGAACGGTTTTGTTCTGTTCGCTCAAGCTTGTCATAATCATTACTAGTTGCCAGTAAGCTATGAATATAAATCCCAGGAATACCTTCTAGCGCTAGCATGATGGCATGAGCATTAATAAACCGCGCTATTCCCCAGTTATCTTTACCTTCTGTTGTACCTTGCAAAGCATCAAATAAAGCAATATTCACTTCATAAGGTTTTTTAACGCCGTTATCACCCGTTCTCCACGATATTTCACCTCCGAATCGCTGCATAGTACTAATCAACGAAGATATTTCTGACTCATTTAATAAGCCTTCGGCAGGACGTAAACCAATACCATCATGGCTAGCAATAAAATTAAAGTATGCCGTGCCATTCTGTGCTGGCGGCATGCTCATTAACCATTGCTTCAAATAACGGCAATTGCCCGTTACCAGAGTATTGACGAGTAAAGGAGGTAAGGAGAAGTTATAGATGCAATGCGCCTCATTGGCATTACCAAAATAACTGAGATTTTCTCTATTGGGAATATTTGTTTCCGTAATAATAATGGCATCAGGCTGGGTATTTTCTATTAGTGTTCTAATAAGCCTAACCACCTCATGTGTTTCAGGTAAGTTAAGACAATCTGTACCTAATTTTTTCCATAAAAAGGCTACAGCATCTAAGCGAAAAATTCGCACACCATTGTCTAAATAAAAACGAATTATTCTTATAAACTCTTTTAATACTTCAATATTTCTAAAATCAAAATCAACTTGCTCATGGCTAAAAGTACACCAAACATATTGTGGCCCCTGCTCAGTCTCAGTCTCTCTTAACAATGGTGTTGTTCGCGGTCTAACAACCTGTGAAATGGGTGTGTCAGATGGGGCCGTATAAAAATAATCATGACCATAGCCCTCACCTTTGATGAAATTTTTAAACCATTCCCCACTACTGGAACCATGGTTAATCACTAAATCAGCCATTAAACGGTAATCACCTGCAATGAGTTGAATATCATTCCAGTCACCCAATTTATCATTCACTTGATAAAAATCCATAACAGCGAAGCCATCATCTGAACAGTATGGAAAGAAAGGCAAAATATGAATGCTATTGATCGTTGATTTAGTATAATTATCAAGGAAATGCTTTAATGATTGCAGTGGTGATATATCATCTTCCAACACGCTATCACCATAAGAAATCAACATAATATCACTCTGGTCCCAGCAGTTATGATGACTAATAGGTTCAATACGGTCACTGTCTAGTCGCATAATTCCGATCACTTCGCTGGTAAGTAACTGTATAGGAATAAACTCTGGTATTGACTTATAAATGACTTCTAGATGATGTGTTATTTTTTGGCTTAACTCATTCAATTTTTCTTCACCTGGCTTCATTATTTTGGCCTTAATTTATTTAGATAAAAATTCCTTATTATCCTCTTCTACCGCATGGTAAAGACGCTCAAAAATATCGGGTATTGCACTTTGGACACGATTCCAACTAGGGATAAAGGGTGTTTCCATAGGCGTTTCTAAAAATGCTTGACCTGCATCCATAATATTCTTAGAGAACATTTCAACAGCGGCTTCCTCAGCATGAATATCTACAGTTAATCCATTCATAATGGCATCGTTACGGTATGTTTCGACGAAATCTAAAGCAATTCGGTAGTATGTTGCTTTAATAGTTCTAAACATCTCAGGGGTGAACACCTCCCCTTTCGTCGCTAACTTTCTGAATAAAGCTTTGGTGATATCAATCGACATTTTCGATAAGCCAGCTTGCTGGTCATCAAGTGATATTTGTTGGTGTTTATGATCATATGTTCGCGCAATATCAACTTGGCATAAACGGTTATTAGCATAGTTTCTATGCATTTCAGACAATACACCAATCTCCAAACCCCAATCACTAGGAATACGAATATCATTCAATACGTCTCGACGGAATGAAAACTCACCTGCTAATGCATAACGAAAGCTATCCATGTAGTTAAGGTATTCATTATTCCCTACTACACTTTTCAAGGCACGTAATAAAGGCGTCACTAATAACCGGTTAACTCGACCATTGAGTTTGCCATCTGAAACGCGTGAGTAATAGCCTTTACAAAACTCATAGTTAAACATCGGATGAGCAACAGGGTAAATAAGGCGGGCAAGCAGTTCGCTATTGTATGTAACAATATCGCAGTCATGTAGAGCAATAGATTCTGACTTACCTGAGGACAAAATATAGCCCATGCAATACCAGACATTTCTGCCTTTACCCATTTCTTTCGGTGCTAAATCAAGTGCTTGTAGCTCAGCATCTAATGCTCTTAATCGCGGTCCATCATTCCATAACACTCGGTGGTGCTGCGGTAGGACAGAGAAAAACTCTAAAGCGTGTTTATATTGTTCAATATCAGCACGATCAAGACCAATAACAATTTCTGATAGATAAGGGACTGTTTTTAAATGCTGGACAATATTAGGTAAAGCTTCCCCCTCTAATTCCGAAAATAAGGAAGGTAGTAACAAGCCCATAGGTCGTTGTTTACTAAACTTTAACAAGTCACTCTCTAAATCAGCAAGATGTCTCTGTGTCAGGTTATGTAATGTAGTAATTATGCCATTTTGGTGGAAGTCTGCCATGATATTTCTATCCTTTAATTAATTGGAGCTTGCAGCATGTTGCTCAAGTATATTACTAACACCTTGTGCCCAACCGTCAGGGCCAAATTGTTCTGATATATAAGTATTATTGTTACGTTTCAATTCAGGTGGTTTATGAGCTGGAGAGCGTATTATTAAGGCAATATTAGCTTGTTCAAGCATCGCCACATCGTTCTGACTATCACCTATCGCAACTGTTTTAACTCTGTCTCTTATACACATCTCCGAGCCCACGAGACTAG